>CAXFCF010000024.1:0-9163 GCA_964000875.1 uncultured Candidatus Poseidoniales archaeon | reverse complement strand
GGAGGACTCGCTGCCGTTGATTGAGGATCTGGAAGTTTCCCGTTGCGACAATGGCATCTATGTCCTGCACCGCACTGACAACCTCACCACTCGTCCCGTAATCAGGAGAGCTACCATCGCCGATTCCCAGTACAACGGAATCATGATGACCAAGGTCGACCGCTTTAATTTCACCACCTACATGATGGGTAGATTCCACGATGTCGAGGTCTTCGGTACTGGTGGTCCAAATGCATCTGCTCCAGGGCTTGGTATGGCTGCGGTTCAACTCAATACCTCTGGTGGCTACTTTGAGAACCTCTATGTCCATGATAACCCAGTCAACGGCGTCAAGCTCTACATGACCGATCCATCGACCACGATGGTCAATGTTAGCATCGAGAGATCGGGCAAGACATTTGGTAACACCAACGACAAGTCTGGCTTCTTCTCCCGTTCGAGCAATATAGGTGGTCCAGCAGTTTTCAACCTCACCGTGAGCGAGTCTACGGGTACTGGGATATTCATCTCCAAGGGTGCCATCACAGGTTCAGAATGGACCGCCACCGACAACGGTGCAGAGGGTCTTCGCCTGCTTGAGATGTTCCCGATAGTGGACAACCTACTGTTGGAGGGCAATGGATTCTCTGGGCTCAGGGTCGATGACTCAAAGCAGGTTTGGCTGTCCAACCTTACCAGCCGCTCAAACGGGGGGTTGGCTCCCAGCGCGGCTAACGGCGCCGGGATGGTGTTCGTCGAGAGCAACGATGTAATGGCGAATGGCAATGTGGTGCAATGCACCGATTGCATGTCCATCAGCGACAACTGGGGGGCACTGTTCATTGAGGACAGCATCGATCTGAGGTTCGTAGACTTGGTCGTTCGAGACCCGATAGTCGCTGCAGGCCAATCGGGCATAGTCATCGACAACAGCGGCATGATTTGGGACGGTTGGATTGAGTTCGACGGAGCCGATATCCAATTCAACACGACCTCGCTGTCTCCTGCAATCTCGATGAACGAGGTAGATGCACGCATCGAGGGGATGACCCTCACCGGGTCACATGGTGGGATCGATTGGTCAGGACACGCTGTCTCCTCTTCTCTGTCCAACAGCACCTTGACTGGAACAGACTGCCTCACTCTCTCCGACATCCCATTGTTGGAGACTTACGGCCTTGATGTAACTGGTTGCACGGGAACAATGTCGATGACCTCGATGGAGGCGAACCTCACCGATTTTGCTCAAGGCTCGATGGTTATGGCTCTCTCAGGTACTACGCACATCCGTTCGATATCCAGCATAGTGAACATCCCGGCGATTCCGGTTTCGGCTACCTTCGATGAGATGTGGTTCATCGACATGTGGGTAGTAAACCAGAACAACTTCGGATTGCCGTGGGCAGATGCGAATGTTTCTTTCAACCAACTCAATTCCGATGAGAGCTTTACCATGCCATACTCGGGTAACATGGTTCTTGGACCCTACATTGGCAAGAGACACACTTTCACAGGAGCATCTCCGGTTACATTGGTGAATGGTGACTGTACCTATGCTAACACTACTGGTACCTTCGGCCCGACCTCCCTCGATCAGGATCTCGTGATGTACTTCTGCACAATCACCCTGACCAACCAGCCGCCTCTCATCGTTTGGGACGAACCACTCAATGACTCTGTATTCGGTTCTGGAGAAGAGGTGTGGTTCAATGCCAGCGACTCTTGGGATCTCGACAACGATCCGATCACTTTCGCGTGGGACAGTGACATCGATGGCTCACACACAAGCTTCTGCCAAAGCCAGAGCATCGAGGCGGACGCAGACCTTCTTGTCAATGGGGTCGACTGCCAATTGACCGACGGCGTACACCAGATTACACTGACAGTTTGTGACGATCAGGGCAACTGTGCCAGCGAGACCCGTACTTTCACCTTCGTCAATCTTCCACCGCAAGTGGAGGTGACCTTCGAGCCGGAGCCGGCATGGGACGGTACCTTGCGACTGAACTTCACCGAGACACTATTCGTCAACGCTAGCAACACCACCGATCCAGAGGGGGACGCGGTTGAGTCAGGTGAGTGGGCGGAATACGAGACTCCCTATACGATGGGTCAAGGGGTCGATGGTCCATACACTTGGAGCCGCAACTTCGAGAACGCCCCAGACAGGGAGTTCACTTACGTAATAGCCTTCTCTGACAACCTTAACCCGACAATCTACTCAAATGTCACCATCATTTTGCAGAATGAATTCCCGCACCCAGACTTTTCTCTCACTCGTGCTTCAAACTTATCTGAATCACAAGTTACCCTAGACGGCTCCGCTTCGTTCGATCCAGAAGGAGATACGATTACTGCTTGGTGGCACTCTTCAGTCGATGGTGATCTGGAAACCAACCCAATAGATCCGTTGACTTGGATAGGCCACTTGAGTCCTGGTACACATCAATTGTCACTGCGACTTACGGATGATGATCCATGGCACAACAACCTCTGGTCCGAACCGTTTTCGATGACTGTCGAGGTGGCAAACTCACCGCCGCGCGCCAACATCGCCTCACCTGTATCTGCTGATCAGTTTGATTCCAGCCAACTAATATCGTTCTCAGCCCAAGGATCGGGTGATTGGGACGCACCTTGTTCCGAGTCGTTCCCGGATGATGCTACTGGTTGGATTTGTAATCCCGGAACAGTGTCTATTCCTGACACGGTAACCCCCGTTTGGACTACGGACTTGTCGTCTGAGCCCATTGGGACAGACTGGGAAATTCTCGCGAGGTTACCACAGGGAACCAACTTAGTGACCCTGACAGTTTCTGACGGTGTCAATCCTTCCTCAGTGGTATCGATGAGCATCGACATAGAATCGAGCGCCCCTATACTCGTTCTTGACTCGCCAGAAGATGGCATTGAGGTGGTGTCTAACGAGGTCATCCTATTCGACCCACAGAGGTCGTGGGATGCAGATGGTGACTTGTTCAACTTCACAGTAACCTCGAACTTATTGGAAGAGCCGATATTGGAAAATGTGGATCCCTCATTCTGGTACTCTCGCTATGTTCCTGCAGGCGAGCACGAACTTACCTTCACGCTCACCGATGAGACTGGAATGAGCCGTTCTGAAACCCGTTCGATTACCATCTTAGCATCCGCGCCTCAGGCAGTCATTACTTCACCAATGGAAGGGCAAAATATCCAACCAGGAGCCAATATTGAGCTACTGGGCAACGAGTCATGGGATGCGGACGAAGACATAGTCGTCTATCGTTGGTACCTCGGCCAAGGCTCTTCTGCAACCATGCTGAACGAGACCGTAAACGGCAACCAGACCTTGCCGCCGGGAGAACACATGATATCGTTGCAGGTGAAGGATTCACGCGGCGCAACTTCTTGGGCATTCGCCAACATCACTGTAGAACCCTCTTGGCCAGTAATCAATGACCTCTTGCTCGAGCCAGGTCGCCTAACTGCGGGTGTCTCATCGAAGGTCATAGTCAGGGCGCTCGTCGAAGACGCTGACATGACGACTTGGGAGTGCAACACTTGGGCTTCTCAAGGTGGCAGCACGGAAGAGTTCTCGCTGAACGACGCTGGTAGCGGTTCGGATGATGTTGCAGGGGATGGCACATGGTCTGGTAGTATGGACTACACTCCTGGGCGAGATGGTTGGTTGTCCATCGAGGTCATATGCCGAGATGGCCCAGCCGATGAACCGCGTCTATCGAACAGGTTGACAGGAACCATCCAAGTCGATGGCGCCTCGCAACAGGTTTCCTTCATCGATCTTGTGATGGACAGCGCGCTGCTCATCGTGATGGCCATACTTGGGGCACTCGTACTGTTGGGTGTCATCATTTCAATTCGCAGAAACCGACTTCTATCTGCGGATTTGGCTGTCATCGAATCGTGGGGTGTACAAGGATTCGACGAGGAGAATCCCTTTGAGCAACTGGAGTCGGATGTGATGGAAGACAACCTAGAACAGAACATGGAAGTCGAAGAAGAGATGAGCGAGGTTCCAGGTATGATCGACCTCGATTGAGGTGTCTCACTCTTCTGGACCCCAAGGCGTACGGGTACGATGCAGTCCGAATCGCTTCAGGTAGAGGAAGAAGAGGTTCTTGCGACCATCTCCCCAGGTATGTATCTCAGCGTCGCCAACTCTTGGTCGATAAGGTACAGAGATTTCGATTGCCTTCTTCTTACCGTAGGTGCGTCGTGCGTTGATTTTCATCTCCTCGGACAGAGGCATGCCATCGTTGGTAGGCCTCATCTTTGGATTGTCCATGATACGCTTCCAGAATACCCACATGCCTGACTGTGAGTCGTGTATTCCGTACCAGAACAGCATTCGTGCGGTGAACGAGAGAGCCCAGTTACCGAATCCATGGAGCCAGGACATAGCGCCCTCCTCAGCTCGCTTCAACCTATCACAGGTGATGAACTCAAGTTCCTCTTGAACCAGCTTCCTAACCAATCCAGGAACCTCTTCACCAGGGTAAGTGCAGTCAGCATCCATTGTGACGATGATTTCACCAGGAGCGATGGCGAACCCGGTTCTGTAGGCGCGTCCATATCCCTTACGTGGTTCTAGATACACCGTAGCACCTTCTTGCTCAGCGAGCTCGCGGGTTCTGTCGGTCGAGTTTCCATCTACAATCAGGAAATCGAGTTTCTCGCACCATCCGTCGTTTGGGACACTACGAATCGTGTCGACGATCGCTTCCTCTTCATTACGCGTAGGAATAACCACTGTCACATGGACTGGGAGGGTATCTGACATATCACTACCTAAACCGCCGACCTACCCATCTCTCTTGAAATCCTCCATTGGCCGAACCTAGGAGGAATCGGTTGAAATGAGAGTGTTGAAAGCACGGTTTACGACAGGAGGGTCTCACCTGCACATAGCGATGCTGTCTGGCGAATACCCACCCCGATGGGGGGGAATGGGCTCGACCGTGTTTCACCTCTCCGCAGCGCTCGTTCGGCTGGGTCACAGGGTGACAGTGATCACTAGGGTCGAGCCGGGCGCGGCTAAGGACCCTTCGATCATCCCTTCACAGGAGGGCGTGAGTGTCCGGATGGTTAAGTGGCTGAAGGTTCCGATGGGCTTCACCAAATCGTATGGTAAAGCGGCTTTGAAGGATTTGTTTTCACTACACGCGGAGGATCCCGTCGATGCTGTTCATGTCCATGCTCCTATGATATCGTGGAATGCTAAGCAGTATGCTGCGGTTCGCTCGCGAATCGGAAACATCACGACGAGTTTGCATGGTTCATGGTTAGGCGAGCGAGACGGCCTTCGAAGAGCCGCAAAGTATGGCGAGGCCGCGGTATGGAAGAACCCGAACGACATCGCAATCTTGCTGACTGCTGGCCACTATGCCAGATATGAGCGGGCAGCGGTGCGCGGTAGTACGGTTTGCGTTGCCAATTCGGAAGCTACGAAGGAGGATTTCGAGGCGAGGTATTCACCTCCCACCAATTGGAACTGCAAGGTGGTCAGATGGGGAGTCGATGTCGATATTTTCCGTCCTGTCAAAGAGGCGGATCCAGCTGATGTAGAGAGTTGCCGAGAAACGCGTTCTAAGTACCTAGGAGATGACGAGTCGACAGCGCCACTGTTGCTCGCAGTAGGTCGTTTGGCGGCGCGTAAAGGTTTCAGGACGTTGCTAAAGTCAATGCCCGGGATACTATCGGTAAACCCTTCAGCACACCTCGTCATAGTTGGTCGAGGTCACATGAAGAGAACCTTGGAGAAGCAAGCGAATAGACTGGGCGTATCGAACTCTGTAACGATAGAGCCAGGCATGCCGTTTGACGACTTAGCGTGTCTGTTCCGCTCGGCCGACCTTTGCGTCTATCCGTCGTACTACGAAGGTCAGGGTCTGATTCCTCTTGAGGCGATGGCTTCCGGCACCCCTTGTGCGACGGTCGACGACGGTCCACTTCCGGAAATGGTAGATTCCGAGGTGGGAGGACTGTTCGAGGTTGGCAATGTCGAATCACTTTCGAGAGTAGTCAACGACTTGTTGTCAGATAAGGAGAGACTCTCACAAATGGCGAGTTGCGGTAGGGAAAGGGTGCTTGCAGAGTATACCTACGACCTCAACGCGGCTCGATACGCTGATTTCTATTCTGAATGAGGGTTTTTCACCACTTCGTGGTGATTTTTTTACTCATGACGGTACGGCGTAGCCGTTATCACCCAGACTCAAGTCTTCGCAAACGATGGCGGGCTTCCGCTCACCCCCCCGGTTCGCGATTGCTGTGCTTTTGGCGCTAGCACTGCTTGGCGCTACTGCCCCCTCTGTCAGCGCCGACGACACTCAGTCCTCGGCTAGCACATTGACTGATGGATCGACTTCCTCGGATTCCGTCGACGCAGACGGTGACACCACTGACTGGTGGAAGATTTACGCCATCAACGGAGACCAGGTCAGAATCTCGGTGAACACTTGCTGCGAGTCATTCTTTGACGGCTACGATGGAACGATTTCGCTACATGATTCGGCAGGAACTCAACTGACCGAACAGTCGTTCTCCAACGATCAGACAGGTAGGGTGATTTCAACCTCGGTGACCACTTCCGATTGGATATATTTCCGCATCAAGGCGACTCCAGATGGTTGGTTCTCTAGCAACTTCGACTACGACCTCAATCCACAGTTGGTTCAAACCAACAGGGACACCGACGGAGATGGGGTTGTAGACTTCGATGATGACTGCGACAATGAAGCAGGCACCTCGGATATGGATCGTATGGGTTGTCCGGACGCTGATGGTGACGGATACTCCGACATTGGCGATGCGTTCGATGACGAACCAACTCAATGGCACGACTCTGATGGAGACACCTACGGAGACAACCCGGCTCCAGCGTTCCAGCCCGACTCCTGCCCAACCCAACTTGGTCATTCAATCTACGACAGGTTTGGTTGCCCTGATGGTGATGGTGACCGCTGGTCAGACCCGGATCCAACTGCCATGTACGCTCTGACTGGATGGAATATTTCCGATGGTGCTGACGCCTTTCACCAGGATCCAACCCAGTGGAAGGACAGTGACTCTGACGGCTATGGTGACAATTGGGCCGACATGTCGTGGGGCATCTGGCGTAACGATTCAGGCATAGGACAGTGGGTCGATAACGCCACACAGCCCGATTTCTGTCCATTAACTGAGGGTTATTCTACAGAGGATCGATACGGTTGCCCTGACAGTGACGGTGATCACTGGTCCGATCCTGATGGTAACTGGACTTACCACCCAGAGAACTGCGAGAATTCGCACACTGACTGTGCGGATGCTTTCCCGAATGATGGTTCGCAGTGGGCGGACAGAGATTTGGACAACCGTGGTGACAACCCTGATGGCAACTTCTCTGATGCTTTCCCCGACAACCCGACACAGTGGGATGACAGTGATGGTGATGGCTATGGAGATAACACCCCTGATGATTTTGCAGGGGCTTGGCAGGCCGACAACTTCAGCGATGATGCAACCCAGTGGTCTGATTACGACGGTGATGGTTTTGGTGACAACCAGAGCGGTAACGAACCTGATAGCTGCCTCGACAGGTATGGTAGCAGTATGCACGATAGGTACGGTTGCCCTGACACCGACGGTGATGGATATTCCAACGCTGACAATACATGGCTAGCTCATCCAGCAGGGTTCGCTGACGCATTCCCCAACGAGATTACTCAGTGGCACGATGTGGATGGTGATGGCTTCGGTGACAATCTTGCTGATGGTGCATGGCAGCCTGACTCCTGTCCAGCAACCCACGGTGAGTCCTATCGCGATCGTTGGGGATGTCCTGACATGGATGGTGATGGTGCTTCTGACCCACAACCAGAGGTGGGTTGGCTAGCTCACCCGACAGGTGAGGCAGACGCATTTGAGACCGACCCAACACAGTGGGCGGACACCGACGGTGACGGTTACGGTGACAATCAGGCAGATGGCGCCACAACTCCTGACCGGTGCAAGGACGAACCGGGAACGAGCAGGGAGGATAGGCATGGTTGCCCAGATTCCGACAACGACGGTTTCTCCGATTACGGTGACCGCTTCAAGTACGACCCAAGCCAGTGGGTTGACAGCGATGGTGACGGTTACGGTGACAACGAGGGTGGCCACCAACCAGATGACTGCCCGTTTGAGGAGATTAGCCTCGGTGTCTCCGTTATCGATAGGTTGGGTTGCCCTGATACCGACGGAGATGGCTACTCAGACGCCGATGATTCCCACGAGGCTAGTCCTACAGGCATGGCTGACGCTTTCCCACTCAACAGGCTCCAGTGGTCTGACATGGACGGCGATGGCTTTGGTGACAATCCGATGGGCAGCCTCCGTGATGACTGTCCAAATGAGGCAGGAACATCATACATCGATCTGCAAGGGTGTAAGGACTCTAACTCAGATGGTTACAGCGACTCGTACGGATCTGTAAACGCTCACCTCGCCATGATGGCAGAGAAGCCGACTTCGTCGCTGTTCACCTTCCTACCACCGCTGATTATCTTCATACTCTCTTTCCTAGCGGTCACCTCTCTTCGTGGCCAGGAGGATGATGAAAATGTTGCGTAGGTCACTGGTTCTTTTCCTTGTCCTCGCTATACTTCAGGCGCCTTTGGTAGCCGCTCAAGGTGACTCCTCGCACATCGGTGTCGATAGCGTTCGAGCTGACCGCCTAGACCTCGACAATGATGGGGAAAGAGACACGATTCGAGTCGTCTATCTTCTCAACACATCTGCGCATTACGCGGAGGTCAAAGTGCAGGTTGATGTCGCTTCGGGTGGAGTCGAGTTGACCTTCTGGGATAATGGATCATTCAACTCCTCTGATCCATACTACGGCACTCAGGACATTGAGGCGTGGGGCGATGGTTCGTACGCGGTGATGATGAAGGTCTGGGACGGCGAGTCCGGGATTTTGGTTCACACTGAGGACTTCGGCGAGTTCGACCTCATAGCGAGCCTGACCCAACCTTATCTCCGCTTCGATCTCAACGCTGCTGACACGATTATGCTGGGCAATAACTGCACCATCGAGCGAGTGTTCCTCGACGAGGTGGGAGAGCGTTACGACGCACTTGGTACCGTGTCTCTCACAGGAACCCCATGGATGGTTCCAGACGACTTCTCTGACATCGATTGCTCGTCATGGCCGGCT
>CAXFCF010000023.1:0-9235 GCA_964000875.1 uncultured Candidatus Poseidoniales archaeon | reverse complement strand
CAGTTAACGATGATTCTTCCATCGAAATTCGCCAATCTTTCTCGAAGGTCAGACACTTCCATCGGGCCGTATCTGTTGATATCGATCGTTCCATCTTCGTAGATGACGACGACTGTAATCCATGCTAACTCTCCGTCGGTCCATACAATGACTACGACTTGAGAGACATTACCATCTCTCTGTTCGACATCATCGTCATCATCGCTCAACAGACTTTCAAGGTCAGATTCCTTGAGTTCTTCGTCGAGAATCCATTCACCAGCCTCTCTCATGTCTGCGTGACGGTAGAAGTCCGCTTCCTCCAAGGCGACCATAATCGCCTCATCTTTCTCCAGAGATTCTTGTGCCTGCTCAGCGCTGACCGCACCGGTGCTCGCTACCAGCGTCATTGATAACGCTAGTAACAAGGCCAAGAATCCCTTGGTTCCATTCGCTACATTTGTTCTGGGTGTTCCGCCCATGACTTTCTTCTTGTCTTTGTGCATATATTACGGGGAGAAGGGATTCCCCCTTACCCATGCAGTGTGAGAGGTTCGTATACCAAACACAAAACCTTCGCGTGGAGAACCTTTTCAGCGATTGCTCAGGAGTCCCTAGAGTGGTGAAGGATACACTGGGAAGGGCGATGCGCGATTTGCGTGTCTCGGTCATCGACCGTTGCAACTTTCGCTGTCGCTATTGTATGCCACGCGAGCAATTTGGTTCAGACTATCCATATCTCTCTCGTTCAGAGATATTGACCTTCGAGGAGATCGATTCCTTAGTTGGCGCTTTGTTGCCTCTTGGCGTCGAAAAGGTGCGGCTTACAGGTGGAGAACCGCTTTTGCGTCGTGATTTAGTCAAATTAGTTGAGATGCTGTCAAAGCATGGTGTTGAGGTAGCATTGACTACGAATGGCGCATTACTTTCAGAGCATGCTTTTTCGCTTGCAACTGCCGGTCTCGATCGTGTAACTATCAGTTTGGATGCGGTCGATGAGGAGACCTTCCAGTCGATGTCGGACACCGAGGTATCGGTTGATGCGGTGTTTGCTGGCATCGATGCTGCTCTCGAAGCCGGGCTCAGTCCGGTCAAAGTCAACTCAGTCATCCAGCGAGGGGTCAACGAACATTCGATTATGGATTTAGTCGAGCGATTCGAGGGTACTGATGTCCAAGTTCGCTTCATTGAATACATGGATGTCGGAACGACCAACGGTTGGCGTCGTGATGAGGTTGTATCTGCTGCTGAAATCCTCGATATCATTCGAAGTCGTAAGATGGTAGCCCGTGTAGGTAGGCCGAATCCGAGCCAGGTGGCAGAGGAGTGGATTACCGTTGATGGCTTCCGTTTCGGATTGATACCTTCGGTGACACAACCTTTCTGCGGCGATTGCACACGCGCTCGTTTGTCAAGTGAGGGTTCTCTGTACACTTGCTTGTTCTCTGAGTCGGGTCACGACCTGAAGTCGATGCTGAGGGAGGGAGCTACTCACGATGAAATCAGAGCTAAGGTTACGGGCATTTGGCAGGAGCGTGCTGATAGATACAGCGAGTTACGAGGCGAGGAGCGCGGCATTCGCCTTCCTGTCGAAATGTCTCACATAGGTGGCTAATCATTGGAGTGAGGAAGCGACTTCCTCGATAATCTTCCAAGGGGCATCTGTTCTGATAGCAGGCTTGCCGTAATTCGCCACAGCGGCCAGATGTCCCTCCCCATTTAGCAGCGTGGCCATCTTTGACGGTGAAGGTGGTGAATGTAGCCCAAGGTGGGAAGCGAGGTGGTCTACACAGTAGACGCTCGGTATGTGGATGCACTGAGCTTCTTTGGACAGAGATCTAACTGCTCTTGCCGCCATCTTTCTTCCTTCCTTTGCTCCATCTTTGTCGGCGTCGGGAGCGCACATCTCCATCGCTCGCTCCTCAGTCAACCATGACATTGCGTCGCAATCACCCATGGCTCCAATCCAAAGTGGCCCTGAGACACGAGGATCGTCCCTTGACACGGGGTATGTTAGTGGTACCAATGTGTGTGGGATTCCAGGTTCTTTGGTTTCGTCTTCCGTTGGTTCAGCAATTCGCCATCCCAATGTCCCATCGAGTTCATTCGCTCCCTCAACCGACCTTCTTACCCTCACACTTACCCTCAAGTGATGTCCGTCCCAGATAGAGAGCAACGGTTCTATGCAGCGGTCGTGCTTAGCTGCAGCTTGGGCAACGACAGCCAGTAGAATCCTGAGCCCAGTGTCATGAGCTAGGCTGTCTAGCCTTGCCTGAGCACCATAACGGCGAGCAAGAGCCGTCTTGGAGGAGCCTGTTAGAGCGGCGGTGTCGGTAGCTGTGATTTCTAGCACCGCTTTCCTAGCGGTTGATTGCATGACGCCGTCCAAGAACGGAATCGGTGAGCCGAATGGATCGATGTCGACCCATTGCCAACCTTGCTTGAGCGCTTCCTGCCTAGCGTCACCCACAATGCATCTGAATCCGACAGGCGGTGGAGGGGGGTTCTCGCGATGGTTCGCCTCAGCCCAACCGATTGCCTTCTTATCCAAGTCGCAAAGTGTTAGATCCAAACGTGCGACCAATTCGGGTGCGAGTTCGTGACACAACCTGTGTGCTCTCGCTCCACTCGCCGACAATGCATCCAGATATCTGACATCCTTCTCGGCTCCAGCTAGCCAACCGGAGCGCAACTCATAATCCATCAGCAACACTGAACGGGTTCGGTTAGCAGCCATCGCCTGGTTGTGAAACACGCTTCGCTCGCCCTTCTGACCTGGCCCTGTCATGTTGGCGCCATTTTCGGAAGTGACCGGTGGTAGGTGTAGTTTGGTTCTTCCTTCGACCACGGTTTCACCGGGCCATCCGTCGGGAAGCACGCCTGCCATCATCGTTAGCCTGTAAGGCGACTGCTCATCTGCACTTCGCTCAATATTCGTCGAACAATATGCTCTCATCGACATGTGTTACCTTGCGACCATGGTCAATCACGGTACCTATTACTTGGCATCCAGAAAGGCGTTCACTGAGCCAAGAGAGGACAGAATCAGAAGATTCCGCGGATACGACCACGACCATTCCCATTCCGAGATTGAAAGTACGAGCCATCTCCCATTCACTAACTTCTCCAACTTGTTGTATCCAGTCGAATTCGGGAAGTCTAGGCATGGGGTCGCTAATGTGGTAGCCGAGCGAGTCGTGAAGACGAAGTAGGTTCGAAAGCCCGCCTCCAGTAACATGTGCGATTCCTTTGATACATTCAGAATTACAAGGATCAGAATTGTCACGAGCTGCGGCTATAAGATCCCAAACAGGGTCAACATAGATTCTTGTTGGGTTCAGTAAAACCTCCCCCAGAGTGATTTCTCCATCGGTGAACCTCTCAATTCGCCCATCTTCGACATTGAATGGTGCTGCTTCGGTCAGACTTGCACCGCTTCTTTCGAGACATGCTCTCACTAGTGAGTAACCGTTGGAGTGGATTCCAGAAGATGGCAACCCAATCATCACATCTCCTGCAGTGATTTCCGCTCCAGTAATTGCACCATCTCGTGGTAACCAACCGAGTGCAGTTCCCGAAAGGTCGAGTTCCTTGACAATACCAGGTAGTGAAGCAGTCTCCCCCCCGGCCAGTGTCACGCGTGCTCGTGCAGCAGCCTCTGTAAGAGAAGCGCCCAAAGCTGCATGGACTGCGGGTTCGGGTTTTGGAGTTGCTACATAGTCGACGAATGCGAGCGGTTCTGCGCCAACGCATAACAGGTCATTGACATTCATCGCCATGCAGTCAATACCAACTCCAGCCAATTCACCGAGTGCGTTTGCAATCTGCAGTTTGCTGCCGACACCATCCGTCGCTAATGCAAGCAATGAGTCACCGAATTCGACCAACCCACCGAAGCCACCCGGTAGGTCGACAGGTGCCCCTGGTGTACCCGAAGGTCGTACCGATGTAGATAGTGCTCCGATTAGCGAAGCCACCGACTTCGCTTCCAAATCTATGTCGACTCCAGAGGAAGCGTAGTCCAACCCCTCACCATCACTCATTGTTCTGCGCCAAAAGCCGTCGGTTATTCAACTCGCCGAGTTCATTCGCTAGTGACTCCGGCTGCGGCTAATGCTTGCTTCAAAGCGCTGGGATTCTCGCAGTTGAATGTGTAGTTTCTATTTTTGTGGGTGGTTTGGACTTCCAAGCCCTGACCCG
This sequence comes from uncultured Candidatus Poseidoniales archaeon, assembly GCA_964000875.1. Lineage (GTDB taxonomy): Archaea > Thermoplasmatota > Poseidoniia > Poseidoniales > Thalassarchaeaceae > MGIIb-Q1. The sequence goes on along the minus strand of CAXFCF010000023.1, from coordinate 5,056 downwards.
ACGAGATGATGTATCCTATCTTACGGAGTCCTTTGATTCGCCATCCGAGTCCACCCCAACTCAGCCACTTGATGTTGGTCTCCCTGACATATTGGATTTCCATTGTATTGAACGAGACATTCCACATGTTGTATCCGAAGGCAAGTTTGGAACCATCAAATCTGACGAAGTAGTGACGGGTTGCCATCACCATATAGGTAAGCCATGGCATCGTGATTAGAGTAGAGAAGATCAAAGCCCAAAGATCCCCTCTTGGTACTCTGCCAATTGCAATAGCCACACCCCATGCAACCCACATCGTGAGTAGCATTAGGTGGAATCCGAGAAGGAGATAGTGGAATGACGGCTTTCGAATATCTTCGTACATACTATGCATTCTCCAAGTATTCAGCAGCTACTCGTACCTCTTCCAATGATTCAAGCATTCTGTGTCCATCATCGACTTCGACTAATTTGACCGCCTTATTTCCTTCGCTCGCTATAATTGAATTGTTGAACGGCACGATGTCGTCCTCAAGTCCGTGTAGGATGACAGTTGGATGTGTCAACTCAGGCCATGACATCTGTTCTGCTGTTTTGAAGAAGTTCCAGTCCAACTTGATTTTTTTGCCGAGGCCACGATGGTGGTACTTGATACGGCCAACGAGTCTCCAGTATAGCAGACCCCACCACTTTGCACCCTTCCTCCATAATCCATCAAGGCCGAAGGCAGGTGCCAGCAGAATCAACTTGAGATTCATATCTGGTCGTTGAGCAGCAGCGTTGGCAACTGCCAAGCCCCCCATCGATGAGCCGGCAATTAGGTCGAAAGGTCCATCTTCATCGAGTACTTTGAGGATGACATTTGTTTCATCTTCGATGGAGAACCCATTCTCGTACAACAGTGGTGAATGAACTTCCCAACCAAAATTCTTCTCAAAGTAAGCTGGTTTCGAACCGTTGGGTCTTCCTTCGAAACCGTGTGCCCACAGAACTCGCATCATATCACTCCTCAAACGAGAGAGGTTTGAACTCACTTCCTTCTAAGTGACATCTGGACATAGGAGGTCCACTGCCCTCAGGGAATACACGGAGATGCATCTCACAGACGATGTGCGTTGTAGCAGAGAAGAGGTGGCCTCCATGCACCACATGGTCATCGTCAGAGAAGACAATGTGAATGTGGGTGAACGGCTTACCGTCCAATTCTGCTACATTACCCTGCGCCGAGAGCAATTCACAAGGCCCTTCAACCATTATACGCTGATAGATTCCCTCTTCGTCGAGGTAACCGACATCGATGTCACGAATCCGACCTATTCCACTGGTCAACGCTGCGGCGATCTCGTTTTCGCTGATTATTGCTGCTTGGATACTGGCATGTATTTCATCACCGGGATCCAATCTCAAGAAGAGATGTTCTCCCCATCTCCCCTGTTCCATATACAGCGGGTGTGGGCGGTGTGTTGATAGTGATTCTCGCTTACCGCACATCCGGTGAGGGTCTGTCCAGAGGTAGAGTCGTACTGGTTGAGGATGAACCCAACCTACGTCGTCTAGGAGAGACCATACTCACCAAAATGGGATTCACGGTTTCTGCTCACGAAGATGCTGAGACAGCCTTAGTCACACTTTCTACTCATGATGATATCGTCCTCTTAGCTACGGATATGTCACTTCCCGGTATGAATGGTGTTCAACTCGCACACACAATACGAGCAAGGATGCCCGTGGTTCCTATTCTCTTGATGAGTGGCCACGACCAAGACGAAATTGATGCGGCTGGTGGTGTTCCTAATCCGGGCATGACTCTTCAGAAACCAATCGGACTTGCAGACCTCAGAGCGGCGGTAGACACGCTGTTGAGTTAGTTCGGTGTGCAAGAGTTGAGACCCATCAACGAGAGCATGCCCAATTGGAAATTTCTCCATTGGAAACGAAGAAGTGGCGTGATGTGAAGTAGTACAGCGAAGGAGTTTCCAGTGGAAATAGGGGGGTGTATTCGCTTAGTTCAAGTACCGCCGTTATGCGCTGGTCAGACTCCGCGTGTGTGATATCCATGATGAGCGTCGACGACTCCAACGCTAGGTGGCGAACGATCCTCCAAGAGTTGTTCGCCAATGAGATTCGTTCGGTCGGCAGTAAGTGGCCCGAGGAGCGTTCATTGAAGGTTCCTTTCAATGCCATACAAGGTTTTGACCCATCGTTTGCTAATGCTATCATCGAGTATCCGAAGAGTATCCTCGACACAGGTACCTCGGTGCTACATGCACTCTGCAGGGATGGTGGTTACGATGCTGACCCCTCGCTTCGAATAATCGAGCTCCCTCCTGATTGCCGCCGCTCTCTCCGCGAGGTTGGTTCATCCGAGGTCGACATGCTGATTTCTTCCGAAGTAGTGGTGACCAAGGTTTCCGAGTTGAAGCCAAGAATCTACAATGCACAGTTTAGATGTGAGAGTTGTGGCCACATAATTGAGATTAAGCAACTGAATGAATTGGAGTTGAAGGAACCAATCGAGTGTCCTGAGTTGGACGGTTGCAACCGGCAGGTTGGCGGTAAGGGTGGTACCCGCTTTTCCATAGTTCATGACAACATCTCGTTGGTTGATAACCAGTGGATAGAGATTCAGGAGTTGCCAGAGAATGTCAAGGGAGGTGCACAGCCAGCGAGAGCCACGGTACTCGCAGAGGCCGACCTTGCAAACACCTTGCTTCCAGGGATGCGCTTGACGGTCAATCTAATTCCTTTCATCAGGACTGAGAACAAGCGTACTGGCAAGACTCCGATGTTCGATGTGTACCACACATTGGTGTCAGCTGAACATGAGAACACACCGTTCAACGAGATTGAAATTTCCGAGGAGGATCAAGAGGCGATTCTCGAAATAAGCAAGCGAACAGACCTTCTTGAACTTCTAACCAACAGTATTGCCCCATCGATCTTCGGCGCAGGTAAACTGCAGATGGTGAAACGTTCGTTGGTCATGCAACTGTTTGGTGGCGTCTCTCGCAAGTTCTCCGATGGTAACAGAGTGCGTGGTGACATGCACATCCTACTAATGGGCGACCCCGGTGTTGCCAAGAGTCAATTGCTTTCCTACATGGGGCAAATATCACCCCGAGGCCGCTACGCTTCTGGAGGTGGTATTTCGGGCGCAGGTCTGACCGCTGCTGCCGTTCGTGATGCCTTCAATGATGGTCGTTTCTCGCTTGAGGCCGGTATCCTCGTCCTCGCTGATTCGGGACTAGCCGCCATCGATGAATTCGACAAAATGAGCAACGATGACCGTGCTAAGATGCACGAGGCTATGGAGCAACAGAGAATCCACATTTCGAAGGGTGGCATCAACGCTACGATGCGAACTCGCTGTGCAGTTTTGGCTGCTGCTAACCCTCGCCATGGAAGGTTCTCACAGAGGATGCAACCGAACATCGATATCACACCGATGTTCGAAGAGGTCGACTTACCGCCCGCCCTCATTTCCAGATTCGACATCATCTGGTTGCTTAGGGACGATGTTATCCGTGATCAAGACATGCAAATCGCAGAACACATTCTTTCTAATCGCAATGTTGGTATCAGTGAAGCCCTGATTGAGGAAGGTAGGGTTATCGATCCAAGGTTGATTGAGGAGGAGGAGGACATCAAGCATGGGGGCTCCGGCGAAGAACTCCTCTCAATTCCTCTTTTCCAGAAATATGTTGCTTACTCAAAGAGACACATTCACCCTGACCTCACTGAAGAAGCTCAACAAATCATTGTTGATTTCTACCTTCAACAAAGGAGTGAGCACGACGACGAAAGTAACAGTGTCCCGATTACCGCGAGAGCTCTCGAAGCTCTCGTCAGGATGGCAGAGGCGAGTGCTAGGATGCGTCTCTCAAAGAAGGCCGACGAGAATGATGCCAAGTTGGCGCTTGCGATGTTCCGCAACTGGCGCTATGAACTGATGGGCGATGAGTTCGACGAGGGCACCATACTAACCGGTCGCTCAACCAAAAAGCGTTCTGCTTCCAAGGCTCTTGAGGAGGTCATCAGAATGTTATCTGAGGGTTCGAAGGATGTCGATATGGATGAGTCGGTCATCTACACTGAGATGGAGAAGTTGGGTTTCACGGTCGAAGTCATCGAGGAGAACTTGTTGACATTCTCACGAAAGCATGTCATCTACCCTCCCAGAGCCGGTATCTGGCGGCTCTTGTGATTGCCTCGGCCGAGGTTGCTATGTGTATGGAGCCTCTCCGAGGCTCCGATGACAGCAGACGAACCACAGGGTGATGTGGCGAACCCGGGTTCTCTAGACCCGGAGTCCCTTCGTTTCATGTGTGGTCTTGAAATTCATCAACAACTGGATACTGGAAAGTTGCATTCTCGCCAACCGGGTGACCTTTACGACTTCACCATGGATACCATACCTGACGATTGGGAGCGCGTCCATCGTCGTCTTCGTGCGTCGGAGGGCGAGTCAGGAAAAATCGATGTAGCCGCTCGATTCGAGGCTCGACGCAACCGTTCTTTCGTCTATGTTCGTTCACCCAACGCTGGGCTAATCGAACTGGATGAGGCGCCGCCTCTCAGCCATGACGAATCAGCGGTAGACATTGCACTTACCGTGTCTTCGATGATGGGCATGCACCCGGTTCCAGTTTTGCAAGCAATGAGAAAGACTGTGGTCGATGGTTCGAACACTAGTGGTTTCCAGCGCACTACCTTGGTGGCTACTGGAGGCCAGATAGAGACGGAATCCGATCCAGTAGGTATCTCAGTTCTATGTTTGGAGGAGGACAGTGCTCGCAAACTCGACACAGAGGCTGGAATTAACGGCGAGGTAGTGACTTATACTCTAGACAGGCTTGGAGTACCATTGATTGAGATAGCGACAGAACCCGAGGTCAATTCCCCCAATCACGCTCAGCAAACTGCACGAGCACTGGGTCATACCCTTAGAGACACAAGGAATGTCAGGCGGGGACTGGGTACGATTCGTCAGGATCTTAACGTCAGTATTGGCTGCGGTGACCGCGTTGAGATCAAGGGGTGCCAAGACCTTGATTGGATTCCTCGCATCATTTCT
>CAXFCF010000022.1:0-9331 GCA_964000875.1 uncultured Candidatus Poseidoniales archaeon | reverse complement strand
ATGAATACCACGTGAGATGGCGGATTTGGAAGCTCTAGCAATCAACCTCGTTTCATCCTTAGCTCTACGAACTACTAGAGCAACTTCGGCTCTTGCGTTGATGAGAGCGTTTGCTACAATCCCTTCGTGACTAGAACCCCTTGTATGGAGAAGGAAGAAAGAACCTGCTTCTATTGATTCAACCCTCGTCAGAGCCTTGGATATCGCCATCCTCTGTGATGTCGATAGATCGTCAGATTCCATCTCCTCGATGAAAGGTTCGTAGTCGATACCATGGTTCTCAACTAGTTCCCCTGCCACCCTTAGTGCACTGCCATCAGCGTGCCTAAACCTACCTGTATCTGCTACCATGCCTGCAAGTAATAGACTAGCAGTAACTTTGTCTATGGAATCTGGCCTATACTTAGACAAGTACTCGTAGATGATTTGGGCAGTAGAGCGCACTGAGTGCCTTACAATTAGATCGGCCTCGCTCCAATCAGAGCCCCCGTCGTGATGATCAATGACACAAATCGGAACCCCCGATGGAAGTTGTACACCTACCTGAGATAGACTGGCACAATCAACCACTATCACACCTAACAACTCCCTAGGCCAGAGGGGTTTATCCGGATCTATCTTGTGTACTTGAACACCCATCCTCCCTACCGTAGTCTTTGCAACCGAAGATAGATGCGTCGCACAAGCCCTAGAATTTGAGCCAAGAGATCTTGACAAAGCAGCAGCTGAACCGACTGTATCCATATCGCCGTTCTTATGACAAACTATTGCGACTGGACCATCATCTATTCTCTCTTCAATCCAGCGATGTAGCCGTTGATAGTCATCCATTGAGCCCAATTCTATGCACCCTCAAATCCCTTGGCCAACGAATCATATCTCTCACGGAGTGCAGACTCCTGTTGGATCATATTCTCTTGATGGGTTGCGAGTGCCTCAATGCTCTTCTTGAGTTCACTCTCAAGGGCAGATATGTCATCAACTTCGAGAAGCAGTGGGCCACTCTGGCGATACACAGCTCTGCCAGATTCTTGGGTCAAAAGCAACGAAAGAGTATTCTCGAATTCACGTAGTTGACCAGCTATCGCTGCAACCTGCTGAGCCGTAGCCTGCAATTCTTGTACCACTTGCTGTAATTCGATACGCGGGTCATTCATCTGGTCACTCTCCATATCTCTGGGGCTGGCTTACCTCGATAAGTGACTCGGATGCTGCTTGAAGTGATCTTAGTGCTGTATTGGCTTTGGCTCTAACCTCAGTCAAGTCATCTCCATGTACTGTCACTTCAAGTGAAAAATCATCGTTGGAGAATGAAAACTCCTCACTGACCAAAGCTGCTGCAAGAGAAGGGGCATCCTTCGACTCAAGACGAATGGTGACGCAGACTGCTTCACTCTTCTTCGGAAGCATCTGAATCTGCCTCTTCCTGTGACCTTTCAAAATCAACTGCCTTCTGTTGAGCAATCACTGCCATGTCAGTGGCTGTTGCGCCCTCGACAGATCGGCGAATGATTCTGTTGTTAGCATCCGACGCTCTGGTAAATGGTTGCCAAACACCACCGGCAAAGGTGTGCCCACACTTCTTGCAGCCCCATATACCAGGTGAATCACGGCGTACCTTGGGGTACTGACATACCGGGCACGTGTACTCCTTCTTCACCTTCTTTAGAACTGACGAAGCTCTGCGACGAACGCTTACTCCGTATCTAGCGCCAAAACGAGCCTCTATTCCTGCCTTCTGGGTTCTCTTGGACATTGTTGACACCTCACAATGAATCTACTACTTCTCTGAGTTCTGCACAGCGCGCCTTGGCCACATCCATGATTTCAGCGAATTCGCTCGCCGTGAATATCCCCTTTAACCCCTTCTGAAGAGAGTGGACATGGTCTCCTTCTCCTAGTGTGATGTGTATACGCTCGTCGCCACCCACTTCTTCTTCTCTGGTTGCGTCGTATACGAAGCGCCCACCTACCTTCTGGTATGAGCACATGATTGGGGTGCCATTGACAGGCAACGGGCGATCTTCACCAACATCGAAGCGCTCTGCTGGCAGCACGGCTGTCTTCAGAGCAGCTATGGCTCCAAGTGCGAATGCGTCGAACAAATTGCCATCGTCACTGATTGCAAACAGATCTAGGATGACTTGCCACGCCTTTTCACCTGGTATGATGCAAAGATCAGTGACATCGATACAACCCGACTCACGGATACCTCTGTCGACAACCCTGCCAATCTCAATGGAATCGGGGCTAGGTGGCCCTGCTTCGAAGTGTCTGCCTGCTACTGGGCGCAACTCAGCACTGGTCATCAACCCGCCTTGGTCAGGACGGTCAGGGTACGGAGTCATAATCTGGAACTTCACTCCAGCATAGGCGATTGTGTCTCCAATGACTACCTTGGCGGAACCTTCGGCTCTCTCCAAGACGCCTGTTTCAAGAGTGTAATCACGACCTTCCCAACGACCGCGGCCATCGGATCTTTCGTCTCTTGAAGCCAACTCAGATAGGTGGCTGCGGAGTAGATGAGGAACGGTTGGAAGGGACATCAGTTGCCACCTCCATACTTTCTTGCCAAAGCATCCTTCATCAGATTGTGTACATGGTCTACGGTATCGATATTGTAGTCCCATGCCTGCTGAAACTCCTCTGGTGAAAGGTCGCCATCCATCTGTAGGAATACTAGATCCTTGGAATTGGGTAGGACACCCATTGGAAGATCAGCCTCGCCGTAGTTGTCCTCTTCCTTGTTTAGGTCAGCGACAACAACGCCGTTCACTTTTCCACTGGCGACTCCGACCACTAAATCGGTCATTGGTATACCTGCGTCAGCAAGAGCTACTGCTGCTGCTGTAAGTCCTACACAACGGGTTCCTGCCTCTGCACATAGTATCTCGATTTCGACTCTAATCTTGCTCCTTGGATAAAGTTCCAGTTGAACTACAGACTCCAAAGCCTCAGCAGTCACCTTGCTAATCTCTCGACTCCTTCTATTGAACCCGGGGCGAATTCTGTCAGTGGTCGAGAAAGGTGCCATATTGTAACGGACATCGAGCACCGCCCTGTCTTGCCTCTGAATCTTCCTAGGGTGAGCCTCCATAGGCCCATAGACGGATGCAACCACATAGTTAGTCCCCCACTTGACACTCGCTGAGCCATCAGCGACCGGGATTACTCCCGCTTCAATCTCAATGGGGCGTAGGTCGCCGGGTGACCTGCCATCCATCCTCTTTCCGTTCTCGTCGATCATTTGGATGTCTCCATAACCTCCCATTTGTTCACTCTCCCTCTCCTAGTAATTCGCCTAGCCTGTCGACCAGATCGTGGGCATCTCTGTTAGCCCTAATGAATTTCATACACGCACCGACCTTACTGATTCCTTCAGGGGAACCGTCCACCCAAATGCGCCCGTTAGCACCCAACATGATTCTACAGCCACTGGCGTCCTTGATACGACGGATGACTGAATCACCTAGCCCATCGAAATCCTCGACGAGATGTGGTGGGATTGTGTCGATGTAACCCGAAGAGAGCTTTCTCAAACCCATTCCCTTCATCGTCAAAACATAACTTCCAGTCTCGTCGACCTCTTGGACTCGTGCTAGCATTGCAGTCCCAACATCCATTGCATCACGCGTGCCACCGTACTCAACCTTGGTTGGTGCGAGACTCATTGGCAGGATGGCATTGAACGGTGCATCTATGTCGATGAACCAAACATTAGACCTCATTCCCTCAACATAACCGACGATTAGGTCGCCGGGTTTTGGGAAGTAGGAAGTATGCGTTGGTCGGACTGAGTAAGTGTTGCCGTCAACCTTGACCTTACCAAGTTTGGTAGCGAACAAAACACCACCTGCGACAGTCACACCGTGACCTGCCTTCACATCATTCGAATCAGTCAAGAAATCGCCGGGAATCACCAGGCTGCCGGATGCAGCCGAAGTGCGCCCATCCGAGGCGCCACCATCTACCATGTCTAATCTACCGAAGCGGCCGACCAGCCCCCCCTCTATAACGGTTATACAGGAGAGGGATAATCACTTGAGCTCCTTGACTACCACTTCTGGAGCCTTTTTACCAACTTTAGCGATGTAGTCGTTCTTCATTCCAGCAGGGACTTCGACAGTGAATGCCCAATCCCCATTACTAAGCCATTCTTCCTTCAGTACATCACTCCTAACCATGGCGAATACAGGCCCATAACAGGTACCCGGTATCTTGAACGCTAGGCGCACGGTAGTGAATGATATTGGTAGTAACATGCGAATGGAATCAACAGCCTCCTTCATCTGTTTCTCGACCGACTTGAACGGATCCGCCTTCCACCTTGCCTCATCCAATGCGTTCTCCACTCGTTGAGGAGGGTGAGGCAGTTTCGTCTGAGGATCTATTCCGAGTGAACAAATCTCGCCGATAACCATCCTTCTCTTCTCAGCAACCATCTTCTTGCGCTGGTCGGTAGTCAACTGGATTGAGCCATCAGTTAGAATCTTAGCAACGCATTCTACTAGTTCGAGTGTACCGAAGACTCCCATCAACTTCTCTTCCGTAGGCCTCTCACCGTTCTTGACATCGTGCCAGACCTCTTCGGTCGCTAGGATGTCCTCTAATTCCACATCTTCCGGATCGTTCTTCCATGCATGAGCAAGGTCGGGGTCAACGAGTACTTCGTATCTCTTGCCACCTTTCTCCAATCGAGCTATGACAGCATCATCCAAACTAACCAATGTACCACCTCACAGCAGTAGCAGCGAGGTCGCAGGAGAGAGATAGCACTTCGCCTATTAAGTCTAAATCAACTCAACTTCGATATGTGCTCTATAACCTCTTCACGAGATACTTCCCTGTAGCCATCTTTGTCCATTACTGCAATCTCCACAGCATCCTTATTCAAATCATCCTCAAGTGAGTCCCTTAGTGCCTCCAGACCTAATTTTACGGCGGCGTTGAAGGTCATGTTCTTCTTCCATGACTTTTCGAAGTACTCAACCACGCTGTTTCGCCCTCGGCCAACGGCTCCCGCGTGGTATGACTGGTATGCGCCGCTTGGGTCTGTCTCGTAAAGGTGAAGACCATTATGATCAACACCAGCTATCAGTAAGGCAGTACCGAAGGGTCGAACCCCTCCGTACTGGGTGAAAGATTGCTTGAAATCACATATCTTCTTGGTTAGAATGTCCACGGGAACCCTGTCGTTGTAGGTGATTCTGTTTATTTGACACTCATGGCGAGCGCGGGCGACGAGTTGCCTGGCGTCTGCGACTAAACCAGAGGTGGCGAATCCAATGTGCTCGTCTATCTTGTACACCTTCTCTATCGATTCAGGCAATATCAATCGGCTGGCTATTCTCTTGTCTACAATAAGTAAAACGCCGCTTTTGTACTTGAGTCCAACAGTAGTTGTACCCCTTTTCACTGACTCTCTGGCGTACTCTACTTGGAACAGCCTTCCATCGGGGCTGAAGGTGGTGATGCCGTGGTCATATCCTCTTCCACTGGGTTGCATGATTCTCGCCTGATGCACGCTGTCGAATGGCCTCTTATGAACCTTGAGCGAACGCTACGAGCCAGTGCCCGGGATACAGTTGGGTTTTCAGACGCGGTTACTTCGCGGCGGACATGCGCGTCATAGTCCTCTCATCAGGAGGCAAGGACTCATCCTATGCAACATGGTGGGCATTGATGCAAGGATGGGAGGTTGTCGGAATAGTCACCGTTCAAGTTGAGGGGGGTGATTCAATGATGTTCCAGATCCCAGCTACAAAAGTGGCAGGAGCCCAAGCCGCATCATCTGGAATTCCTTGGATGGAAGTCGTCGTTAGTGGTGTTGAGAACAAGGAAATCGATGAATTGGAGTTGGCATTGGAACCGATTATCTGTGGTGGGGAGTGCCCAGATAATAGTTTAGGGAGGATTCTTGATTGGCCTCCTTGGAAAGCAACTTCGCCAAGCGCTTTGGTCAACACCGGAGGTAGAATCGATGCTCTAGTGTCCGGTGCTCTGAAGAGTGACTACCAGAAGACAAGAGTTGAGAGAATGTCAGAGAATCTCGGCGTGAGGTCATTCACTCCATTGTGGCATAATAATTCGGAGAACCATATGTTGGAGTTGCTAGACAACGGTTTCGAAATTATGTTGACATCTGTTTCTGCCGATGGCTTGGGAGAGGAGTGGATAGGTAGGACACTTGACTATGATTATCTTGGGGAATTGATTGAACTATCGAAGAGATATTCATTTTCACCTGACGGCGAGGGCGGAGAGTTCGAAACCACTGTCACCAACGCCCCCCACCTGTCATTTGGTATCGACTTGAACGGCACTGTGATTTGGTCTGGTTCAAGGGGTCAACTATCGATTTCCGATGTTTCGTTCCGACCCTGAATGTGCGGCATGCTCAAACCGAACCCCTCGCTCGCCGCGTTATAGGACATGAGGACATGCCACTTTGCCCACTGGACTATCGCTATGGACGAGACCCTGTCAAAGACATATGGTCAGACGAAGGAAGGCACGCGAGGCAACTCGAGGTGGAGCGCGCCTTGGTTTGGGCTCACTGGCAGTTAGGAAGAGTAACTGAGGAACACTACAACCAAGTCGCTGCAATATCTGATCCAACCATTGTCACCAAAGAGAGAGTGCTTGAGATAGAGATGGAGACAAGGCACGACATCATGGCATTAACCAAAGCAATGGCTGAGAAGGCTGGAGATGCCGGTTGGTGCATCCACCTTGGTGCAACTTCTAACGATATAGTTGACACCGCAGTCGGCCTACAGATTCGCGATTCAATCACCATGCAACATGAGATGATTTGTAAGTTGATTAAGACCATAGCAAATCTTGCCGAGCGTGAGAGAGACACTGTCTGCCTAGGTAGGACTCACGGTCAAGCTGCTGTACCCATCACCTTCGGACTCAAAGTCGCAGTATGGCTAGATGAGTTCAGAAGGCACTTGATTCGCTTGGCTGAACTAGCTCCTCGTGCGTGTGTAGGAAAGTTCCTCGGAGCTGTGGGCACAGGAGCCGCCCAAGGCGACGATGCACGAGAGTTGCAATCACTGATATTGACAAGCTTGGGTCTAGGAGTACCACTAGTGACGACTCAAGTCGTCGGTAGGGACAGATACATCGAATGGGTCTCTTGGATGGCAAATGTAGCCACAAGTATCGAAAAGGTGCTACAGGAAGTCAGAAATCTACAGAGATCAGAGATTGGTGAAGTGCAAGAAGAGTTCGATGAGGAGAAACAGGTTGGCTCTTCTACCATGGCTCACAAGCGTAACCCCATCACTGCTGAGAACGCCTGTGGATTGGCTAGAGTGGTTCGTTCGATGCTAATACCATCTTGGCAAAATGCACTACTATGGCACGAGAGAGATCTAGCTAACTCCAGTGCTGAGAGATTCACCCTCTCCCACTCAGTTGTACTTTTGGACGATGTTCTTGCCAAGTGTGATAGGGTGCTCTCAAAACTCGTCGTCAACGAAGCGAACATGAAACGAAACTTGGATTCCCAGGATGGGTTAATCATGGCTGAGAAGGTCATGCTCTCTCTTGTCGACATGGGTATGCCTAGGGATGAGGCTCACGAAGTCTTGCGAGCTGCTTCCATGGAAGCGGTATCACGGGGCGTTAACCTCGAAGATGTCTGTGCCATGACTCCAGAGATTACCACTCTAATGGACGCTGACACCCTTCACGCCATGTTCGACCCTGCGAGTCACCTCGGAGTATCGGGTGAATTGGTCGACGAAGCAGTAGCACTTGCGCGGTCTGCAATTAACTGATCATCATTTGCAGACCGAGAGCTAACCCGGTAATAGATGCGGTAATCACCAACAAGACAATCATCGCCTGCGGGCCATACTGGTTGAGATCACGCAGAGCAGTGCCTAGTAAACCGTGAGCCTTCAGCGAGGCGATGAATCCACCTTCGACTTCCTCGTACTTCGGAAGGTCACGCCTCGGTATCCTCTCCTCCGCCATGTTATGTGGCGTCATGTGGTATGTGATAGCCGTTACCGTCTGGCGATATTCTATGAGCCTTGGACGAAATGCAGTTACATGGACCTCCCAGAGTTATCGGGCGCGGTGTCACTTTCCGTTGTCTCTGGGTGTGGAGGGACAACCCTTGGGCTTACCTATTCAAAATCCATACTTACCAAAGGTGGACGGGTTGCATGGGTTGCTCCGAAAGCCCCTGATGCGGAAAGGTTCCGAGACATCCTAGGAGGAATACCCATCACAGCAATGTCAAGATTTCATCTTCTAGAATGTGGAGATAATGTCACGCAGGGAGTCGATTCAGTGATTGCATTCACATCCACTATAGGTATTGATTTGATTGTCATTGATGATTGGACTCCGCGAACTGGGAGAGCTGACACAATCGTCTTGACAAAATTAAGTGAATTGGTATCTTGTGACTACAATGGTAAGACGCTAATCATCTCAGCCGCCTACGATGATGCGAGTGGTTCTGAGGAACACAAGAGCAGAGGGGGTTCAAGATTGGATGAAATGGGGTTCGAAATATGGTTCCTGAAACCAAGGGACTTACCTCAAGCAAGAATATTAGAAAAAGATGAAGATAGCATCCGTCTAAAAATCACCGAGTCTGGGTTCTCTATGTCATGAATCTTCGTACTCAAGACCCTGAGACTCGGCAGAGCGTGCGAGCAAATCACCCATCTCTTCGAGAGCTTCGTCGTCAGGCTCATCGAATTGCGATGGATCCTTGGCTCCCCCTGAGAGTTCATCTTCACCTGCAATAGCAGGAGTATTGTCTCTCTCGAACTCAGCTTGGTTTCTTTTCATCATGCGCCATACAAAGTAAACCAATGAGATTGAGACCAGTCCCATGAAGGCATAACTGAGAGTCACTGAATCGACCATGAACTGTGTGCATGGACACTATGCGATTATCTCTTCGGCTCCCTGGACAGGGGTCTAGCCAAATGACGACGGTTAGCAGGAGGGGGTTCAACCCAATCAGATGGCAGACTCTTGCTTGCTACCCAATATGATTCACTGAGAATGCCACATGATTGACACCTGAGGGGCTGGCCAGCGCCTTGCCTTGCGAAGCGCCCTCCGCATTCACAGCGTGGCCTTGTTAGCTCCCTTGGAATCGAGTCCCTCAACCTCATGCTCTCCAGATGCACTGAACCATCCGGAGCCCGAAGACCACGCCACTCGATATGGTCTCCAATCACTAAGCCCCTCATCATTGCCGAGATATCAGCGGATGGCTCGAACGCTGTGAGAGTTAATTCCATCATGCCATCGAACACCTTGATGTTACGATGACCACCTTTGACTTCGATAG
>CAXFCF010000021.1:0-9687 GCA_964000875.1 uncultured Candidatus Poseidoniales archaeon | reverse complement strand
GGTTTGGCGGGCACACTACTACAGAGTCAGTTCATGGGAGACATCCTGTCGTCTGTTGAGTTCGTTGCTCATGAGAACCGACACAGAATCGACCGTTGGGGATTCTGGGGTCTGATAGTCTTCGTTTGGATTCCGTTCATGGCTTCCGGTGTATTAGTTGGAGCTATGCTCGGTCTGGTTGCAAGGATGTCCTTCCTACGCGTTCTGACGGCATGCTTCATTGGTGGTGCGGCCGCATCCATCACTTGGGCGTACACGGCAGAGGGCATCATCGAAATTCTGCATGCCGCTAATGCCGATTTGTTCATCCCAATTATCATCGGTATCATCTTCCTTGCAGCGATTATTCATCTGAGAACAACCAAGAAGCGAAGAGCGGAGGAATTGTTCCAGGGTTCACTAGCCTTTTTCCAGCACGGTGAATGATTAGGCTACTAGCCCCATTCGTCTTGCTCCTGCGATGGTGATTGCATAGGCAATCATCGTGATTACGCATGCGATTCCCAGTGCCGGCCAGAAGTCGACTCCGCGCTTCAGTGCGATGGGCAGGGCGATGAAGAACGAAAGCGATGGAATCACCAACCAGAGTATCTCGTTTGCGAATTCTGAGATTCGTTCAGTATCTCCAGTGTCGTGATAAAGCCAGATGATAGCGAGTATCGATAGAGTCGGCAATGAGATGAGTACAGCACCGAGGATGTCACTTCGCTTGGCTAATTCAGACGCACCTACGATTATCCCTCCCGAGATTAGTA
The DNA here is from genome assembly GCA_964000875.1 of uncultured Candidatus Poseidoniales archaeon. GTDB lineage: Archaea > Thermoplasmatota > Poseidoniia > Poseidoniales > Thalassarchaeaceae > MGIIb-Q1. The sequence continues at coordinate 8,932 of CAXFCF010000021.1, read as the reverse complement.
GTCTTAGGGCGACTTGCCACCAGAGCATCGCTGGGTGTCACAAGGTTCGGTTACATGAGTATGTGAGGTAGTAAACATCCAGAGACGAGTATTGTGAGTCTACTGAGACTTTGCGACCTCGACCAAATCCATCTTCCTAACCCTGAATATTCCAATTGGCACGATTGCTACGCTTGCCACTACCACCGCGATGGCGGTGTAAACTGCTATGTCCCACTGCACAGGTATCTCGAATGTGAACGCCCAGTTAGTGAAGGCGGCTCCCATTGCCTTTGCTGCACCCATAGAAGCGAATGCTCCAAACACACCACCGATGACACCTATTACGAGGTGTTCAAAGAGCATGATTGAGAGTAGCCTGGGTGAAGATGCCCCAAGCGTCCTTAGGGTCGCAAACTCGTTGTCGTGCTCGGTGATGTTAATCATCAAGGTGTTCAAGAGGACTGCAATAGCAATCAGTGCACCGAAAAAGATGAATTGGTTCCATAGTTCCTCCTGATCCTTGAAACTTTCATCCATCATCTTAATCATCATCTGCTTGTCTGTGATTGTATTGACGCTGTCTACCTGCTTCAGCGACTTGTCAGATGTAGCGTTTGCCTCACCTATGTTCCTGATGAATAGTACATTGTGCATTGTTTCACCAAGGACACCGAGGTCTTCGGTGACATCTGAGTGATGTACCCAAACACTGCGCGTTGGTTCGTTTACCACGCCTACGACTTTGAACTTCATTTCGGTAATGCCAAGGAGAACCTCGACATTCTGGCCAATTTCCCACTCAAGGAAACGCGCTACGCCCATGTCTACGATAACCTCTGGAGTTGAACCTCCAGAAACCGGCAGTCTTCCACTCTCCAGACGAGATGCATGCATCGTTTCGATACCATCCTCGGAGAAAGCTTCCATCGCATGTAAGGTCATGATTCTAGTATCTCCGGAAGCATTGATTGGCACTTGCAGACTCCACTCAGATTCGTAGAGTTCACTTCTCTCTTCGACCCATGTTCGTAGGTCTTGGTTGTCTAGAGGGTCACAGTTCACCATCGTGTCCCAAGTATCGGTTTCTTGAGTTTCTTTGATCCATTGCATCATCCCCTCAGTTACCATGGACATCCCGCTTACTAGTATGAGTGCGAGGCCAAGGCCTGCAGTGGTCATCGCCAGACGACCTGGGTTTCTGAAGGTGGAGCGGAACCCTAGGCTAATCGAAGGTGGCATCCATGCTGTTGCCCAAGTTACGAAGAGGTTTGGAACTGCTCCAGATTGCTCGCGCATGACATCAAGTGGGGACAACTTGGCTGCCCGCCTTGAAGGCCACATTCCAAACAGTAGTAGAATCACCATAACACTGACCAATACTATCACGGCGACATCGTTGTGGTGCCGTTCGACGGTTACTGGCATGCCTGATATGAAGTCGAAATACCAAGCGGTGAATCCAGTGGACCACATTCGACCAATATATACTCCGAGTATACCACCAACCAAGCCGTGGAACGCTGGTATCGAGAGATAAGATATGAGCAATGGAGGGGATTTGACCCCGACCGTCCTCAACACGGCTATCTCACGGCTCTGCCTCTTGACCAGTCTATCGAGACTTATGCTGATGACCATAGAAGCGATTCCTGCGAGTAGAATCAAGAAAACCGGTGTCGATTTCTTACTCCCCTCCAAATCCTGCCTCATCGCTTCTACACTCCAAATGCCACCTCTGTCGCCGATGAGAACCTTGTCGTATCCGGCGGCTTCCAATTCGTCATCGAGTTCCGATCTCAACTCTGATAGCCTCTCGCCTTCGTTTGAAGTGGTGTCGAGCAAGTCGTATTCAGGAGTACCATTTACATCAATCAACAGGACATTGCGGTTGCTCAGGTTCTCATCCAATGCCGTTAGAAGGCTTTCAATCGGCATGTAGACTACCGCCAAGTTGTTCTGTGCCATGACCAACTCACCAGGATTTGCCGTGTACCACATGTGCTCGGGATGATTGGCAATGCCAGTGACTTCGAATTCAACCTCTTTTCCTCCAAGAACCAAAGTGGCAGTTTCACCTATTTCGATACCCATTGAATCGTAGACATGCTTGTCAATCACTACTCCGTCATCTTCCGGGAACTCCCCCCACGAGTCAAGGTACCAGGGTTTGTTGATGCTGTAATTCTGTTCCAATCCGTGGACGATGAGAGTTACATTGACGCCATCAGGTCTGATGAACTCCTCTCGATGGATGTATTTGGTGTCGCAGTGGAGAATCTCAAGGTCAGTTCCCACGAAGCCATTCCCGGCTGCTTCACAGGCTTCGATGAGTCCCTCTTTATCGTATGACCACCCCGGCAAGGTGTTAACGAAAACATCACCGAGATTTGTTTCTCCGTAGAAGTCATCGTAGACCAGTTCGGCATTTCGAGTGTGTTCCCAAAGCATGACGCAGAGCGAAGTGGAAAGTATGACCAAACCTAGGAACAGCGCCACCAAAGCGCCACCTTTGACTTGACTGCGTAACAGTCGTTTGATCAGTAGACGCACGGTGACGACCTCCTCAAGCCCCTTCTTCTTCTTCTTCTATGATCTTGGATACGGCACCCGCCAGAATCCCGCCCACTGCCTTCGCAGCTTTACCTACTGAGCCGACCGCTGCTTCAGTTAGAGCCTCAGCAGCATCCATTGAATGGTGGAGCATCGCCCTTCCACCACGTTCATCGGAGACAATCTTGCCCGAGTCTATGTGTAAAACCCTAGTCGCGTACTTCGTCAGTACGGCGTCATGGGTCACGATTATTGCTGTAATTCGCTCACTCCTACATGCCTTAACTAGAACCTTCATCACTTGCTCAGTGGTTTCGGAATCGAGGTTCCCTGTAGGCTCGTCGCCGAGCAGTAGTCGAGGTGACTTAGCTAGACTGCGTGCAATTGCCACTCTCTGTTGCTGGCCGCCAGAGAGTTCGGCTGGAAATCTGTCCTCAAGGCCTTCAAGGCCAACCATTCCGAGAATTTGCACAGCTCTTGCCCTGTCTCTCTTACCATGAATTTCCTGAGCGAGCATGACATTTTCCAACGAAGTCAAGTCACCAAGTAAGTTGTATGCTTGAAAGATGTAGCCGACATTCTCTCGCCTGAATTTGGTCATCGCCTCTACCTGCTTGCTTCGTTTCCTGTTGGAAAGCATCCTGAATGGTAGGGTGGTAATCCATATCCCGAGATTAACAACCACTTCTGGAGGCCAAGTCAAGATTCTCAGAGCTGGATGTGGCGTAGGGATGCTAAGTTTCCCGCCTTCTTTCGTTTCATCCGCCTTAGGAACCACGACTCCGTCGAACTTGTAGTTTCCAGAGGTCGGGCTGTCAAGGCAAGAGACGACATTCAGCAGAGTAGTCTTGCCAGAACCTGAAGGTCCCAGAAGCATCACAATTTCTCCCTCTTCGATTTCCAAGTCTACGCCGTCGAGGGCGCGTACGACCAAGTCTCCAGACACATAATGACGCTCTACGCCATCGAGTGTGACCAATGCCATATTAATCCGAAATAGAAGGTTCTTTTGAACCCGTTTACTATACCGTTCGTAGAGCCTCTCACCTCAAGGGGTCGCGCTTGAATATGAGGGTCAATCTCGCTTCGTTCCAGGAGTTGTGCAATGAATCGAAATCTTTGGCTGGGTGCTCATGTTTCCGCGGCAGGTGGTGTTGAGTTAGCACCAGAGAGGGGCGCTTCGATTGGTGCCAATTGTATCCAAATTTTCAGCGCTAACCAGCGTCAATGGACTCCTAAACCGTTGACTGAGAGCCAAATCACCGAGTGGTGGAAGGAGGTTGAAAACCATGATATCGGCAAGGTGATAGTTCATGCATCTTACTTGGTGAATCTGTGTGCAAACGAGGAGGAGAAACTCGCCAAATCTCGGAGGGTGATGGTCGAGGAACTAGGTCGCTCACAAGCATTAGGGGTTGACGGTGTTGTTCTTCATCCGGGTAGCCATCTTGGTGAAGGTGAGGATGTAGGGGTTCGTGGGATTGCTGAGAGCCTTGACGCGGTCTTCGAAACTACTTCCGGGCAATCCGGTCCACTAATTTCCGGAGACGAGGATGCAGAGGTCAAGATCCTCTTGGAGAACACTGCGGGACAAGGAACCAACCTTGGATTTGAGTTCTCCCAGCTAAGGGAAATGATTCGCCTAACAAAGTCCGAGCATCGTCATAGACTCGGTGTGTGCATCGATACTTGCCATGCCTTCGCCGCTGGATACGATGTATCTCTTGCTGAAGGGTGGTCAGATATGTGGAGTGAATTTGATTCCATAATCGGTGCGGAGCGCCTCGGAGCGATTCATCTGAATGACTCTCAGAAGACACTCGGAAGCAGGAGGGATCGCCATGCCTCCATTGGCGAGGGAGAGATTGGCGAATTCCCTTTCCGTCGTCTAGTGGTGGAAGAGCGTTTCGAAGATATACCGATGACTCTTGAGACTCCTTCTGGAATGGATGGCTGGCGAATCGAGATAGAGACCATGCGCGGATGGTCAAAGTGACTTCATTTACAGCAAAACAGGTTTTAGCGTGCCTTCTCTTCGAGAAGGCTACGAGGGTGTGAAATGGACGAGGTCGATGTAGGACAACTACATGCCGAACGGATGGAAAGGCTTCTGCCGACTGGACGCGGTGTATGGATTCCTATCGACCACAGCGTGTCCGATTGGCCAGTTCCCGGATTGGAAGGCGTGGGAGACCTTGTCGCTGAATTAACCAGAGGCCGTGGTGTCGACGCCATCGTCGCTCACCGTGGCCCCATCGGATACCACTACTTCGATACCGAAGACACATGGAATGGTGGCTGGGTACTTCATGCATCAGCGTCAACCCGTCATGGAGGACCCCGCAGTTCCTACAAAGTCTTGGCTGGCGACCCCGCCTCACTGGTCGAATGCGCGGTTGAGCGCGGTGCTATCGGAGTCAGCGTCCAAGTAAACCTTGGAGATGATTACGAAACGGAGATGTTGGCGCATCTTGCCACTGTTGCCGATGAATGTCATTTCCATGGCGTCCCCCTTTTGGGCATGATTTACCCTCGTGGTCCTCACCTATCCCCTATGGAAGGCGATGAGACCAACGGTGTTTCCCATGCGGCTAGAGTTGGTTGGGAACTCGGTTGTGATGCAGTCAAAGTACCATGGACTGGTGATTCCTCTTCCTTCAAGGCAGTGGTTGACACGGTTCCAATTCCCGTTCTTGTCGCCGGAGGACCGAAGGGAGAAGACTTCTCGGCGACCTTGAGGATGGTCAAGCAGGCGATGGCTGCGGGTGCTGCAGGTGTCTGCATGGGTAGGCAAGTCTTTGCCGATGAAGATCCAGCAGCTCGGGTAACCGAACTTATCGATGCAGTTCACGGAATTCATTGGGATGCAGATGGACGATTCAAGTTCGATGTAGAGGAGTCCGAGGCTCTCGAAGGTTTGTACGAGTCGTTCAAAGACAAACTGGAAAGTTATGGGAATAAGTGAGGTTTCGAGATGGAACTCTGGCTCCTTTGCGACGGTTCGACCGATGAGTTTCCTGCTGATGTGGCCTTGGTAATTGAGGGCGAGGAAACTCCTGCCTGGCTCGAAGGCTCGGGCATCCCATCTCTACATGTTGACTCTGGCGCTTTAGTCGATGGTAATGGGACAACCAATGGGGTTCTGCTGAGCGTTGTTGACGAGGAAGGTCAAGCGGCAGCTCTCTCTTTTGTAGGAATGACTGAGTGGATTCTACTCGATTGCGAGGATTGGAAGATGATTCCGATTGAGAACCTCGTGGCGGCAACCAATGGAACCGCGACTAAGGTGGGGGCGATTCTTCTTGATTCTGATCAGTTGCAGGGCGCTGCATTCGCCCTCCAGAAAGGGGTTGATGCCCTGATATTGCCTCCAAGTCCCGAATTGTGGGAAGTTGCTCAGCACCTTGCTGCGGATAGGATGTCCGATTCGGGACAAGTGGAAACTGCTGCCGAACTTAGTGTCGAAAGCGATGCTGAACTCACAGAATTTGAGGTAACTAAGATAGAGACGGGGGGTATGGGCGACCGGGTTTGCGTTGACATGGTACAGGAACTTTCACTCGGTGAAGGGTTGCTGTTAGGCTCTTCATCCTCACTTCTAGCCCTGATTCATGGCGAGACGGTTCCTTCTAACTTCGTTCCAACTAGGCCATTCAGGGTCAATGCCGGCCCCGTTCATTCCTATGTTCTGATGGCTGATTGGTCGACCAAGTATCTTGGTGAGTTGGAAGCTGGTGATGAAGTCCTCGTCGCATCGCATTCTGGTTACCGTTCAGTTGTCGTAGGGCGGCTCAAAATTGAGCCCCGGCCACTCCTCATTGTACACCTAGAATCGGGGTCTGGTCGCACTGGTCAGGTGTTCCTCCAGCAAGCCGAAACGGTGAGGTTAGTGTCAAAAGTTGAAAAAACAGTGTCCGTAACGCGGCTTACAGCGGGAATGAGGGTACTAGGTACCCTCGGCGAAAATGGGCGGCATATAGGGCAAAAGATTGGCTCAAAAGTGGAGGAGAGATAGATGGCACTTCTTGGACAGGGAGAGGGGCACGGGGGTATCAGCATACTACATGCTCTTGGAGCCGGCTACGGTGCCACCATTGGCATCGATCTGACGACCAAGATTCGCCTTCGTGACAACGAGCCTTCCAAGACCGCTGATGACCCTCATGGCTTGCTAGACGCCGTTGTTGAGGTTTGGAAGTCGGCAGGTCTCGAGGTTCCTGCGGATAATCTCTACTGGCAGTCCCGCAGCACTATTCCAGTTGGTATGGGGCTGAAGTCTTCAGCCGCGGCGTCAGTTGCTGCAATCAGGGCGCTATGTGAAGCGACAGAAACCGAGCTTGGTAACGACCAGATTGTTGATCTAGCTGTTCAGGCACAATTGATGGCTGGTGTATCTTTCACAGGCTCTCTAGATGACGCTTGGGCGGCGGTCGAGCCAGGGTGGAAGATAGTTGACCCGAATCAGCCTGCTAGTGAGTCGATTGTGTTGTCTGGAGATATTCCGGACGCCAACGATTGGAAGGTGATGATCATCCTCAGAGGTTCAAGGGATTACGAGATTGACCCCGCCCGATTCCAACTCGTCGGCCATCAGTTTGAGAAGGCTATTCAAGCCGTTGAGCAAGGTAACATCCTAGTTGCCATGACCGAAAACGGTCGTGCAGTGGCTTCGGCTATCGATGACCCAGGGGGGCGTCGTTTGTCCAACGACTTGTTTGTATGGGGTGCAAGAGCAGGCGGCATCACGGGTTCTGGGCCGGCGTTGACAGCAATCCTACCAAGCAACAACGAGTCTACACTGAAGAGAATCGAACAGTATGTCAGACAGCGTGGACTCGACATCATCATCACTGACTTTTGGGTGGAGTGAGGTGCTCTCTTGTCCATGCGCTTGGGCGAATCGCTCGCTGTGACACTCTTCGGAGAGAGCCATGGTGATCTTGTGGGAGCCTTGGTCGAAGGTATACCGCCTGGTGTGGAGATTGATGCCGAGACCTTAGCCGAAGATTTGGCAAAGAGGCGCCCCGGTGGTCATCTTTCCTCCAAGCGTGCCGAAGACGACCAATGCTTCCTCCTTAGTGGCGTAAATGAAGGCGTTTCGACGGGTTGGCCGATACTTCTCGTGATTCCAAATAAGGATGCCAAGTCATCCGACTACTCATTCCTTCCAAATCACCCAAGACCTGGTCATGCAGATCTTCCTGAGTTTGTGCGTTCCAAGGGTAGTGCTGACCTGAATGGCGGTGGTTCACACAGCGCTAGACTGACTGCGGGACTCGTGGCCGCCGCTAGCATCTGTAAGCCTTTGGAAGTGGCCTTGGATTTGGTCATCGAGGCGCATGTTCATTCGATGGGTGACATAGTGGCAGAAGGGATCGAAGGGTTGCCTATTGGTTCTGGTGACGAATTTGAAGCGACTCGTTGCAGAGATCCAGTCGCCGCATCCCTGATGATTGATGTCGTTGAGGTAGCTAGGAGTGAGAGAGATTCGATAGGTAGCTCCGTCGAGTTGAGAATAGCTGGTCTCCCCCTTGGTTTCGGGGAGCCTTGGTTCGATGGTATAGAGCCAGTTCTTGCGCGTGGCCTTATGGCGATACCAGCTGCAAGAGCGGTTGAGTTCGGTCGCGGCTTCAAATCGTCGAGAATGAAGGGCTCGGAGCATAACGACGCTTGGTGTTACGGCGAAGCTGGCCCTGAATTAGAAGGTAAGAGGCCAGATGGTGCTCTCGGAGGAGTCTCTACCGGATCCGACCTTTTCGTTAAGGTTCATTTCAAGCCTCCTAGCAGCATCCCAAGAACACAGTCCACATTGAATTTGGCTAGTGGAGAGATGGAGGATTTGCTTGTGAAAGGCCGTCACGACCCTGTTATCGCCCCGCGCGCTGTTGCAGTTGTAGAATCCGTTGCTCGATTAGTTCTAGTCGACCTCGCACTTTCTGGAGGTTGGTCGATTGAATGAGACACTAATCTACAAGTTCGGTGGTTCATGCCTCAAGGGTTCCTCCGATGTCGAATCGATTTGTTCGCGAATCATCGAATCCGAAGGCGATCGCCTGTTGGTTGTAGTTTCGGCTTTCCATGGTGTGACTGATCGCATCCTAACCAGATTGGATAACAATGACCTGGAGACACTGGATGCCTTCGTTGCTTCGATTGAACTATCCTATCTTGAAATGGTTCCATCTGTTGTAGGTTCTCGATTCGAGGATCGTTTCAACGAAGCGCTTACTCGTCTTTCCGAATCTCTGGCTCACCATGATGGTCATCTAGTCTCAGAAGATACTGATTGCCCGTGCCGCGCTGAGTCACTGGCCTGTGGAGAGCGGCTCTCATCTATCGCAATCGCTGCCGCTCTAGAGGCTAGAGGGGTCGACTCCACCCCAATATGGGCCGACGAGGC
>CAXFCF010000020.1:0-9806 GCA_964000875.1 uncultured Candidatus Poseidoniales archaeon | reverse complement strand
GCAAAGAACTCCAGACGAAGTTCACTGAATCAGGCAGGCCACTTGAAAGTCCAGAAGGACGCGGGGGGAGCGTCTGTTCACCTAACAAGGGTGCATGCAACCGATTCGCTCGCCTTGTTCCAGTCACGCTTGTCGATGTAGCAGGTTTGGTTCCTGGAGCTCATGCAGGAAGGGGGAGAGGCAATCAGTTTCTATCCGATCTCGCTTCGTGCGATGCCTTGATTCAGGTAGTCGACGCATCTGGTGGTACCGATATCGAAGGGAATCCAGTAGGTGAAGGAGCGATGGATCCACTTGAAGAGCACGAATTTCTGATTGAGGAACTTGCGGCTTGGATAGATGGTATTCTTGAGAATGGATGGGGGAGAGCAGTCAGGAGAATCCAGTCAGAGGGTGATTCAGGATTAGTGAACTTCGTTCATGAACATCTGACAGGTATCGGCGCGACCCATTCGGATATTCTGAACGCGATTGATTCGATGCGCTCCGAGAATCCGAATATTTTGCCTCTAGGAGAGTGGACTGATACAGAACGTACCACACTCGCCAAGCATGTTCGCCGCGTCGTGTTTCCACTTTTCGTTGCTGGCAACAAGGCGGATCTAGCGGATCCAGCTACCTTTGGCCAGCTTCAATCGAAGGTAGAGGAAGAAGGAGGTCTATACGTGTCATGTAGCGCAGAGTCGGAACTAGCTTTGCGTCGTGCTTCGAAGGCTGGAGCGATAGATTACGAACCAGGTGCCTCTTCTTTTTCACTTGTCGAAGGCATCGATTTGAACGATGCACAGAGGAAGGGTCTTGCCAAACTTGGCGAACGATTGGAGAGTCTAGGTGGTACTGGTTTGGACAGAATCATCAACGACATTGTCTATTCTCGCCTTTCTAGAATGGTTGCATATCCCGTTCAAGATGAGAATCGCTGGGTAGATGGTGATGGCAATGTCCTTCCTGACGCACTATTGATTCCAGAGGGAACCACAGCCAAGGGTTTGGCTTATGCTGTTCACAGCGATCTCGGTGATGGTTTCGTTAAGGCGGTCGATGGTCGCTCTGGCAGGGTACTAGGAGCCGATGCGGAACTTGAGAACGGTGCTGTCGTCAAAATCCACGCAAAGACCTGAGGCTTATTCGCCGAAGTCAGGTGCTGGAGGCAGACCTTCAGCAGCCGGTGGTGCTGGTGGGTCAGGTGGTGCTGCTGGTGCTGATGGAGTAGAATCCTCGCGGTCAGTATCCAATTCCAAGTCCGCACCTGCCATTAGATCATCAGCGTCGACAACCTTCATCGACTCAAGGTAAGCGTCATTCTCCTCTTCGCTGTACACTTCAGCATCCTTTCTGACGCCGCCTAACTTGCCGTAGTCGTATGGTAGAACCAGCGAGATTAACGTGTGCTGCTCCATACCCAACTCACCAACGGTCTGTAGCCTTCGTAGTTCCAGCAACTCTGGTGCCTTGGCGAGCGTGTTAGCCGCGTGAGCGAGGTTCTTGACCGCCTCGACCTCACCTTCGGCTCTCCTTAGTCGAGCCCTACGCTCTCTCTGAGCTTCAGCTTCACGTGCCATCGCTCGCTGCATATCAGTAGGGATTACGACATCGGTGATGTCGACACGGGTGATGTCGATACCTAGTGGTAGCGAGAAGGTGTCCAATACATTCTCCATTCTGTGGGCGATGATTTCTCTCTTGGAGAGCAACTCGTCGAGAGTGAACTCGCCGATGACGACCCTAAGAGCGGACATTGTAGCCTGCCTAATGACAGTCGATGGGTTGGACACGGCCAACACGCTGGTCATAGGGTCGACGACCTTCCAGTAGACCACACCGTCCACCTTGATGCTGACATTGTCTCTGGTTATGCAAATCTGGCCAGGGATGTTCTCAGGCCTATCACGGATATCACACAGAAGGAACTCTTCGATTATTGGGATCCTTGCTTGGATACCGACATTACAGGTTCTAACCGGCTTTCCGAATCGGAACTTGACAGCACGCTCGTACTGGTCGAGGATTGTAATCCAACCACGCCTTGGCCAGGAACCTCTTGGCGAGTAAGCGGTTGGTTCGCCGCCTGCGGCACCATACATGCCTCCGGCTGCTTTGAGAGCTAGAATCAGGCCTGCGCCTATCAGCCCTATTCCAAGGCCACATATCATCTCTAAAATCAGTCCTGCAGCACTCATCACTTACCACCTCCTGAAAGGAAGTTCCCGAGAGGGCCACTAGAGAGATCCAGTAGGGTGTCAGGTAGCATCATGATGCGAGTTGCGTTGTTCTCTGCGCCCACCTCAGATAGAACCTGTAGTCGGCGTAGTTCCATCAGTGCTGGGAAGCGACCGAATAGTTCCTCAGCCTCAGCCAACTTGGAAGCTGACTCACGCTCTGCACCCGCTTTGATGACACGAGCCCTTGCCTCCCTGTCGGCTTCGGCCTCTTTGGCCATAGCACGAGTCAGGTCGTGTGGTAGTTGTAAGTCTGTCAATTCGACATGTCGTACATCGATACCCCATGGGTCGGTCGCATCGTCGAGGTTGACTCTAATCTTCTCTGCCACCGCTTCTCGTTCCTGCAGAATCTTGTCTAGAGGGACGCTACCGAAGACATCACGTAGGGCACCCATTGCAGCCATACCAATTGAGGCACGGGCGTTGGTGACCTTGTTGACTGCATCCCCAGGGTCACGAACTCTGTAGAATACGACAGCGTCGATGGTCAGCGAGATGTTGTCTTGAGTGACTACCGATTGCCCAGGGACGTCGTTGATTAGCAACCTCAAGTCCCAGCGAACCATTCGGTCGATAAACGGGATTACTATCCTAATTCCTGGTTTCAATACACCACGGTATGTACCTAGTCGGAAGACCACTGCAGCCTCCCACTGTTTGATTATCTTACACAAGGAGCCTACGAACAGAGCTATACCGAAGGTTAGACTGCTGATGAGGAACATCATCGCTACCATGTTTGGTCGACTTAACTGCTCACATTTGAGCCTATTCACATACTGTTGTGTACAACAGTATCATGCAAAAAGAGGAAATGTTTCATTTTGCGAATGAAAGCCACGAAATCGCCTGTACGACGAACCGCAGATTATCGGCAGCGTCGATGTATCCGTTGGCAGCCACATTGCTGTCTCCTACGACCAACAGGCGTCCGTTCATCTCGCTCGCAGCTGCTATGCACAGTGCTCCCTGTTCCTCGCCTTCACTGAGTTCTGAGTCGAGGTCTATATCTCCGAAAGAAGAACCCGAAGTCATCGCCAATGCTACGGCCGGCTTGCTAACACCCAAGGAGCATCCGGAGAAGTAGTGTAATTCTCTGATTCCTTCAGTCACTTGGTGTTTGGTGAAGTTTCGAATCTTGACATAATGTGGCATCGACTGCTCACCCAACACAACCCCACCAAGCTCTACTTTCTGGGTCAAGTGCTGCTCATGGTCGGTGACTCTGTCCTTGTTGATGGTGATGCCAAATGGTGAGGTCAGTTGGTTGAGAATCTCGACATGACCGAAGAGGTCACCCCACTCAGCGAGTAATAGAACCGATTTACCCGATCGCAAGTGATTCTGCAATGACATTGTTTCATCGACTTTGAACTCCTCTTTGGGGAATGGAAGTACGACTACATCCCACGGTAATTCCTTGTCTAGAGAGAGCGGTTCTCTGATTGTCTCGACAGTGTGGCCGTTGGTCACCAGCAATCCTGCAAGAGTGGACAGGCCTATTGCTTCGGGATTTGCCACGGAGGTTCCCATATGATATTCGTCGAACCCGATAAGAGCCATTCCAAGCCCTCACAGTTCACCCGCTACGGCGTTTATGCTTAGAGTGAAGGTAACAGCTCGCCAACTGACAGTAACATCCTCGTCGTCATCTACTATTCCACCAAGAGGAGTAGGTGGTGAACTGACATCAAGGGTAACCGAGGTCATCCATTCACCTCGGCCAGCTCCTTGGTCGTCCCATTGCGCCTCTATGTCGGACTTTGAGACATCACTGGCTACATAGGAGGCTCCATCGTATCCGGGTGTAACTTGTATGACGAACTGGATTGCATCTCCGTTGCATGATCCTGAACCGGTTTCATCCTGCAATTCTCCGTCAACTCCAGAGAGGTCGGTCGATGCATCGACTGAGTCGGTGAACCCGGGGCCGGGGTCGTCGTTGTCGTTGCAACTGACAGTAATCTCGACATAGGCAATCATTTCCTCTGCGTCGAGATCGAAGTAGAAGTCAGCCTGTTCACCGTCGGACATACTGGAAGTTTCGGAAGAGGTAATGTCACTCTCGACGAACTCGACTTGCCACTGCCCCTTAGCTCCAGTTGAACCTCCAGACCCTTCATCCATGCTTGCGGCCATCATCGAGAAGTATACAGGGAAGACTACGGCGAAGACCACGGAGACGACCCAGATGGTAACTGCTCTCTGCGAGCCGAACAACTTCTGAGTAAGGTCCACCCTCTTTCCCCCGTATCGTTGGCGCGTCAATGAGTTATGAACCTACTACCAACTAGCGCTCACTCTTCACCGGCGTCAATGAGCCATTCAGAGGGTGGCCATTCCTCCAGGTTTTGTTCCGGCCAATCTTCCTTACCAACAGGCACTCCCTGCTTGCGGAAAGTCTTGCGAGACCTTCCCCAGACAGGGAGAAGGAAGCCGATTCTTGACCTCTCACCGAAGGTCCAACGCCATGGGCAGCGAGGCATTATGGCGGTCCATTGTCGGAATAAACGACGCCAAGGTTCCTCCAATTCGTTGGGAATTAGCCACTCGGAAATCGTGATGGCACCAGCTGAACCTTGTACATGGCTGTAGGCTTCCATCGCCACCCCTGCAAGTGGTCCAGTTTCGATTACGAGGCCGATTGTCTTGGCTCCTTGTGCTAGCGGTACCACAATAGCCCATCTGTCAACAAGTCGGCTGCCTTCAGTACGCCTAACATTCCAATTACAGGCGATGGAGAGCTCACGTAGGGCGCGAACTGCAGCAGTAGGAGTCACGCATGTCTCCACCTTGAGGTGTCGTGGAGGTCGGCGCATGGCTAGCGCTCCTACGGGGTGGATAAATCGGTTTCCCGTACGGTTAGAGTACATTCAAGCGCCTGTAACGGCATGGATGGGAAATAGCGAGCGCACAGCCTAGCATTACGCGAGGGCGGGGCGCGCAGGTCGTTCCACTTGTCTTCGAACTCAGCCGAACAGAGATCCGAGCCCTTCGAAGCTAGTGTCTTCTTCCTCTTCCTCCTCAGCAGGTGCCTCTTCAGCAGGGGCATCTGCGGCGGCGGGAGAAGCTCCTCCACCAGCGGGCGCGGCGACAGGTGCGGCGATAGCAGAGCTCATCGCTTCACCTATGTCGACATCCTCGAGACTTGCGACGAGTGCCTTAACACGGGCATCGTCAGCAGACACGCCAGCCGCCTTCAGGACGGATCCGACATTAGCCTCATTGATTTCGTTCTCAGCCGAGTGCAACAACATTGCAGCGTACACATATTCCATTTCTTCTCACTTCCTTTTCAACCGAATAGGTCTCCGAGGCCACCGAATTCGGCGCCCTCCTCTTCCTCCTTTTCTTCGGACTCTTCCTCTGCAGGTGCCTCTTGTGTGGCCTCTGCAGTGTCAGGAGCTGCGGCAGCCGCGGTTGTGGCTGCCCCGAGTAGGCTCGACAGTTCTTCGTCGAGCGCGGAGGAATCTAATTGGCCGGCTAGAGCCATTGCATGAGCGTTTGCTCGTGCTATGAATAGAGGCATAGTCGCCTCGTTGTTGACACCGGCCTCGACTGCTACAGAGAGAGCCTCACCGTGTGCCTTAGCCACTAGAACCGGTACTGTTTCTGGGGTGAACCAGCCGATGTTGCAAGCGACATTGAAGCTGGCTGATACAGCCTGTGCGATGTCATCCCTCAATCCGTCGACATCCAAGTCTAGGTCACTGGCTGGCATTAGGATACCATCCTGAATGGCACCACAGAGAATCAGACCGATTTCGATGGGCTTAATCCCCAACTTGTCTAGCATGAGTCCGAGTTCGCCCTCTATGGGCTCACCGGCGTTGACCGCTGTGACGGTCTTCTGAATCATGACCTTGCCCTTGTCAATTTTCGCAGGTATCCCGACAGCGGACAACTCTCCAACGATTGGCCCAGGTGGGAAGTCAGTTTCACCTGCTTCGACTACGATGTCGTTCGGTGCAAGATCCCCCTCCTTGGCGGCTCGACCGGTACGGGTCTTCTCCAATTCACGGAAGAGCTGGAATGCGTTGAGAGAACTGGTTTGGGCGATGACTGGTTGTTGAGCACCATCGAGCAACTCCTCGAGGTTCTCGTCGGAAAGGCCAGCAGCCTTCCAAGCACGCCTAATCAGGGTCTTCTTCGCCATGGTTAGAGTCAGAGTGTCTCGAAGAGATGCGCGCATGCCTATCATGGCGGTCGCCGGAACTCCAGCAACATCTACGACACCGATGACGCCACCCGACTGTAGGATTTCGGTCAACTCGGTGACCCTGTCTTTCTTCCAAGGTGCAATCTTTGGAATCATCAGATAACCACCTCCACCTTGATAGAAGGACCCATACTGGTCTTGACATAGCATGATCGGATGTTTCCAGCGCCACGCTCTAATTTTGAGGTTACACGCTTCCACATCTCCATTGCGTTAAGCGTGATGTCGTCAGTGGACTGTGCTCTGGTACCAACGATGGTGTGGAAGGTGACCTTGTCTCGGCTTCGGACAATAGCGGTGTTGGAAAGACCATTGGCGATTGCACCAGGGTCGACATTAGGAGGAACCGGTCGAGGCATCTTGCCACGAGGTCCAAGAACGATACCTAGGTAGCGGCCGATGAGTGCCATGTGAGGTACTTCGGAAAGGAAGAAGTCGTACTTACGTGCGAGCTTGCGAGCCTTCTGCCTGTCTCCACCCAAATCCTCAATCTGCGTCGGTTCTATGACATCCAATCCAGCATCCTTAGCCTTCGATGCGGCCTCACCGCTGGCGAACATGGCGATATTTACTTCCTTACCGCGCCCGCGAGGGAGGCGGACATTCTCCTCGATTCTGTTGGCTGGGTTTTTGAGATCGACATCCTTGATTGTGAATGCCATTTCTATGCTCTCTACGAAGTTGCGCTCGGGCGCAGCTTCGAGAGCTTTCCTAACTGCTTCTGAGATGTTTTCTTCCATTTTCCGTCACCCCTGCGGTCCACGAGGTTTCCCTCTTCCGCAATCCGTGAATCAATCAAACCTGTCGTCGTAATCTCCCGCCTTTACTTTGGCAATGAACTCCTTGGGTTTGATTCCCTCGATGTGGCATCGCATGGAGACACAAGTCCCCATGACTTCTAGCGAGAGTGCCTTGGTGCTTCCACCAGTCAAATCTTCGCTCTTCTCCTTGGCAATGGTAATCACCTGGTCGAGTGTAATGTTGTGAATCGACGGGTCGGATGGTGTGTCGATTTCTCCTACCCAAGAGCCATTGAACTTCTTGCCCTTGCCTATGACAGCGGTGCGAATTCGCCTTGAAGTCCATCCATCAGACATTGAGTTCACCTCCTGTTTGGGTTCCGGCCGACCTGCTTCCCATATTTAATCGCCGCGAATGATGTACTGGACTCTCACTCACCCACTCTCTCTGTAACGCGTACATTGTCCGCACGCATTGTAATTGGAATCGGTACTGCTGCTTCGAACAACTCGACAGTGACTTCCTCCTTTCCGTCAGCAACGGCGGTTACTCTGGCGCGGTTGCCCTTGAAGTGGCCGACACGTATCTCTACGATTGAGCCAACTTCGATACCAGCTGTGGCTGACTTTGGTTCAAGATAGTTGCCTACGACTTGTAGAGGAGCCTCACCTGGAAGCACCTTAGAGCACCCACGGAGAGGGGTGGTTACGCCACCAGCTCGTCCAATCAGTTTCTCGACATGGTGCTTTGCGCTAGCCTCAACGAAGATGTAGCCGCGCATGTGTTGTGGGTGAACTACGCTGAAGATCTCACCTTGAATGTCGGCGAGCGAACCGGTTCCAGAAAGCCGGGCACGGATCTCAGTGGCGATTTTCTGTTCTTGTCCGATGGTCGTCTTGAGCATGTATAGGAAAGATGCAACATCACCGTACATTTCAGCTAGTTGCGACACAGCGGGGCGTTCCTGCATCACACTGACTTCGTCTGTATTTCCATCGCCCTCGTCAGGACTCATGACGGTAATATATCCGGGATCCACCCAAATGGCGTGATCGTACAGGGTGCGTGCTTCGACCTCGTTTGACTCGCTCAACATTAGGATAGGAGTAACCTCATTCAGACGGTTGCCAAATTCGATTCCTCGTGCGGAACCAGTACGTAGGATAGTGAGGGCACTTGCTGGGAGCCCAGTAACTTCCTCAACACGGGTCACAACATGGTTTGTATCATATGGGTCACCTACGCCGTAGACGCCATCCCAGCAATTCTTGAAGTCAGCAACCTCTGATGAGCGTTGCAATAGCAGAACCTTGTCCTCATGTCGAATGAAGACGATGAACCCATCAGACATCACATTACCCTCCGTTAGTATTGTTTCAACCGACCAACCAAGCGAAGAACTTGGGCAGTTCGGTGTCCATCAGCCAAAGGCACAGGAATCCGATGAAGCCGAGTACGAACATACCGACCCCACAGACCCAGACAGTCTGCCTGAATTCCTGCTTGCTCGGTTTTCGAGCCATGCGGATGATTCGAGCCCAAGATCCTCTACCGAAGCTTCGAACCCAAGATTCGAACTGATCTTGGCGTGCTTGAACACGATCCTCAAAGGACTTGGCTGCAGAGTCTGTACTGGCCATGGTTGAACCCCTTAGGGTTCACCCCGACCGAGGGTTCCTCTTTAACTCCAGCGGCTCGAATCAATTGATGAATTCGAGCGTTCTGTTCTTCATCGTACGCATCTGTTGATGTGCGTTCGCCCCGAAAATTTGCTGACTCTTGACCCCGGTCAATACTAGC
The DNA here is from genome assembly GCA_964000875.1 of uncultured Candidatus Poseidoniales archaeon. Taxonomy (GTDB): domain Archaea; phylum Thermoplasmatota; class Poseidoniia; order Poseidoniales; family Thalassarchaeaceae; genus MGIIb-Q1. The sequence continues at coordinate 824 of CAXFCF010000020.1, read as the reverse complement.
AGGACGCGTAATTCGTCGCCCATCGTCTCGTCGACAGTTGCTCCCCAGATGATTCTAGCATAGGGGTTGATTTGTTCGCGAATGAGTTGTGCACAGCGTTCCGCTTCACCCAGAGTGAGTGATGGTCCACCGACGACATTAACCAGCGCTCCACGGGCGTCAGAGACATCGATGTCTAGTAGTGGAGAGGAGAGTGCCTCGTTAGTTGCATGAAGATCTCTGTCGGTTCCGTTCGCTTCGCCCAGGCCAATCATCGCCATTCCTCCACCATTCAGCATGACACTGCGGAGGTCTTCGAAGTCGAGGTTAACCAGTCCTTCCTTGGTGATTAATTCGGACACTCCGGCGATGGAACTCATCAGGAGTTCGTCAGCGACTCGGAAGGCTGCCTCGATTGGTAGATCACGCACCCCATCGACTTCCAGCAATTTCTCGTTTGGTAAGACAACAACGGTGTCGCATACTTCACGGAGGCGCTCAAGACCCCACTCGGCGTTTTGTCGGCGAAGGGTTCCTTCAGAAGCGAATGGGTATGTCACGACCGCTATTGTTAGCGCTCCGGCCGCTTTGGCCAGCCGTGCTACGACATGAGCCGAACCGGTTCCAGTACCACCACCTAAACCGGCGGTGACGAACGCCAAGTCGCAGTCATCGACGATGTTAGTGAGCGTTCTTTCAGATTCGTATGCCGCCTTCTCTCCTTTCTCAGGATCTCCACCGGCACCTCGTCCACGAGCAGTTCGTCCAATCAGGACTTTCTTGTCGATTTTTGACTTGAGTAGGTGCTGAGCATCGGTGTTTACCGCATATCCCGAGATGTGTTG
>CAXFCF010000019.1:0-9933 GCA_964000875.1 uncultured Candidatus Poseidoniales archaeon | reverse complement strand
GGATGCGCTAGGAAATGATTTGTACAACATGCAGACCGATGGGCAAGGCTTCTCACTGCAAGTCGCCTTGGCGAAGAACTTTCACATTGACTTCCGTGGTAATGGGGTTAATCCAGACGGTTTCGTGAACCACTCGGCTGAGAATTCCTGTAATGATCAGATAGACAACGATGGGGACTTAGTTTTCGACAGCAACGACCCTGACTGTGCGTCCTCTTCAGGAACTAGAGAACTCTCCCTCTATTACGTCACTGCCTACAAGTTCGGCAAGGGTTACCACAAGTCGAGCTTCACCCTACAGGATGGTGACTTGACCTACGAGGACACCTTGGCAATGACCAACCTCGATCCAACAGTAACGGTCACTCAGCAGGATGGTCACTCTTTCAAGCGTGTTGCCAACTTCACCGGTACTGCTTGGGATGGTAACATCGGCCCTGGCATCTTCGCTACCGACGAGGTTGCTCAGTGGGAACAACAGGGTGCTGTTGAGAGAGTTGAGGTCAAGACCCCTGATTCTAGCACATGGATTGATGTTAGGTACGCGGTCGATACCAGTGGTGCGAATGGAGAAGTGACCTACAACAACAGGCCGTTCAGAACCTGGTACTACGAGTATGACATGTCGGATCAGATAGAAGGAGATTACACATTCGAATTCCGTGCCTACGACGGTGTTGACTATTCGCCAGTGGTGACACGCGTAATCAAACTCAATGTCAACGCGCCTACTATTACCCTTGAGGCGCCGGTCAATGGTTCGTTCCATGACAGTGGCCTTCTTCAGTTCCGTGGTACTGCTAGCGATGATTACTCCGGGAATTATGGTAGCGACATCGAGGCAATCAAGATTCAGATGTCCAGTCCAAGTTGGGAAGCTACTACTGCGTCCATCGAAAGACCTACTGATTCAGATGGGAACTTGATTGGATCTTTGGAGCAGTGGACTTGGGATTGGGAATTCTGGCGTTTACCCAAGGTTCGAGAGGATTGGACATTCAACATTTGGGCTGTAGACTCCGGCTACTGTCGTAGTGATGATTTTGATTCAATTTCCGGTATTTGCCAGAGCGTTTCGATCACACTCGATGTGGATAACAGCAACGATGAACCGTTCATATCACTTCTAGCGCCGTATGAAGGAGAGGTTGTTACAGCTTCCGCCGATACAATTCTCAGTGGAATAGCTCGCGACCCTGATGGCACTGTCAACCGAGTCGAGATATCCATCCTCGACCCTCAAGACGCGCTCCGTGAGTTGCCGAACGCACCGCCTTATGTCACTCAAATAGAGAGTTCAGGCGTATGGTCTACTACTTGGGACACAAGCCGCTTGATTCACGACTACCAATACATCGTTCGTGCTCGCTCGTACGACGGAAGGTCATACAGTGATTGGTCACAGGTGGAGATTACTATCTACAACCCAATAGATGCGGACAACCTGCCCCCCGTGTTCAATTCCACCAATTGGCTCCGCGAGGTAATAATATTCTGTGAAGAGGGCAGTCAAGCGCTCGACCGTTGTGGTGACGGTGGAAAGGTGGAGCTTGCTCCATTCTTCATGGATCCGGATGGAGACGAACTTGACTTCCAGGTTTGGGACGACCCCGATGTAATCGCCAACAGCGACTTGCAGCACGATCTTTTGTGTGAGGATTTGATTTCAACCGACTCTAGTGGAGTCGCCACATACAACCCGGTATCGATGTCCTACGACACACCCGACATGAACAAGTGGTCGTGTGAGGGGATGAAGTTCACCGCCAAGGATGGGGTTAACACTGCCTACACGATGAATATCGACTTCATAGTCCGTGCAGTCACCTTCAGTGTTGAGAGGACTGATGGCATATCTGAACTCAGCAAGGACGATGTCGCCATCTTCACCGGTTTTGGAAGACCTGGAGTCGAAGTCATCGCTAGGAATGGTGCCTCAAATCTCAGGATGAACTCAACAGTAGTTGCGGAGGACGGCACTTGGACAATCAACATCCCTGGGTCTAAGTTCGATGGCGGCCTAAATACCGTCAAGTTCGACTACGGTAACGAGAAGACCGTTGCAACTCAGACAGTTCAATTCGGTGCCGCCGATGAATCCGGTGGCCTAGGCACTATTCTATACGTCATCATTGCCGTAGTAGCGCTAGCGCTTCTTGGTGGCGTTTTCGTATTCTTCTTCGTGGAGTTCGAGGATGTCGAGGATGATGGTGAAGAGAGCCTCATTCCCGGTGCTGAGCCTACTCAAGAAGACCCCTATGCGTGGGGGCGACAGGAAGAGCCTGCGGCTGCGGCCGCTCCGGCAGCACCACAACCTGAACCACAACCTACCTACCCTGGTTGGAAGTGGGATCCCGAAACTAATCAGTGGGTTCCAGACCAGTAAATGCTCTGAACAACTTACCACATGTTTGAAGTGGGAACAAGAGGGACTTCAAGGAGGTTGAATGATGTCTATTACACGACCAGGTGTGCAAGAGAGGGTTCTTTTGCACCTCAGAGATTTTGGAGACTACTCCTCCAAGGTCGAGGTGCCCTTCTCTCTCTCACAGATGGGGATTGCCAATGCTGTGGCTATTGCCCGGAGCAATGTTCCAAGGGCGATAGCTGGATTGAAGGATCAAGGTCTTTTGATAGAGAAGCAAGTTCACGTCACTGGTGTGACTCGTAAGAGAAAGGCGTACTTTCTGACCGATTCTGGAATGTCATTCGCCGACGAGACATGGGAGAGGCTGTCAGGTCTTGAGTTGAGATTAATCGACCAGGATGGTAATTCAAATCAATCGACACTTGCGGGAGCCATCGAGGCCGCACCATTCACCATCCGTTCTGTCGACATACTTCGCTACATGGATGACAATGGTTTAGTGGATTTCCGTTCACTAACACCCGATTTGATTGAGCGTGACCTCGCAAAACATGTCGAAAAGCAGTTAGTGACCTCATTAGAGGATTTACCGCGTCTACGCACATTCTACGGCAGAGAGAACGAGATCAAGACGATGGTCGACCTGTTGGAGGCGCGCTCTACTACAATGTTGGTTCCCGGCATCGCTGGAATCGGAAAGACCGCTTTGGCAGGGAAGGTTATCGAGATGTTCACTCACAAGCGAAACCTACTCTACCACAGGGTGCAGGACTGGGAGGGTTCACGCGCCTTCCTCGAAGCGTGTGCGGAATGGTTGTCGGCGATAGGTGACGACGGTTTGTCCGATTATCTCGCGGCGACACCGGTGCCCAGTGCTCAGGTGTCGGTCGACATAATCGCTGATGCCATGGAGACAGCACCCGCTCTGATAGTAATCGATGATTTGCACAAGGTTTCAGACGAAATTTTGTTCGCTGTGATTCGAGGTTTGACGCAACGAATGGACGACATGGATGAGACAGGTTTGGTTCTCTTCTCACGCTCGTTTAAGGCAGTAGTCCCGTTGAAGGATGCCGAAGGTAACATCACTGCTATTGTCGTACCTCTCGATGGTCTTGACAGAGAAGCGTGCCGTCACCTATTGCCATCGCTTGACCTCGATGATGAGGCTGCTTACCAGCACATATACGGGCTATCCAGAGGGCATCCTTTGATTCTCAATCTGATTAACCGCGGTTCGCTTGGCTCAACCTACTATGACACCCTTGAGATGTATGTCGAGCAGGAGATATTCTCCAAGTTAGGAGGTGCTGAAAAGCGTCTACTAGGAGCCTTGGCTGTCTATCGTGAGCCAATGCCACTCGAAGCTCTCAGTGGTCAGGAGTTGGACACGGATCTATTGGATGACCTCGTAGAGAAGGGTCTGGCACGACAAGCGGACTCGGACATGTACGATGTCCATGATTTGATACGTGAGTTCCTGAGCAGATCATTGGATCAAGAGACCAAGAGAGATCTTCATTCAAAGGCGGTCGAATGGTACAGGAACAGGCAAGAGAGGCCAGAGCAGCAGATCGAATTCCTACACCATCTCACAGAGACAGGTGATTCGGAAGAGCTTGGAGAAGCACTAGCTTCAACTGGTGCTGAACTGGTTCAGATGGGTCATATGGAACTCTACTCCATACTCGATAGTGTCTCAAAGGACTCAGTGTCCTCCGATGCGTGGCCAACTATCCTCGAACTCAAGGGTAACATCCTCTCGTTACAAGGTCGCTGGGCAGAGGCCGAGGAGTTCTACACCGAGGCCATTGATTCACTTGGTGATGACAGAAAACTCGCAAGGGCGCGTACAGTTTCTAGCTTGGCAGATCTGAAGGTATCTTCAGGTGACCTCGATGGTGCCCTGACACTCCACAGGGAAGCGCTGGAATCCTTCATCGCACTCGGTGACCCATTAGGTGCTGCAAGGACATACAACAACATGGGTTACATCTTCAGGAGAAAGAAGGACACTAAGATGGCGTTGGAGGTATACCGCAATGTGGAGGGTTTGTTAGAATCTGAAGACGCTCCCGAATTGGTTGATTCGAGGATTAAGTTGGCCTCTGCATTCCTTGAGATGGGTGAACTCGACATGGCCAAGGAACACGCTTTCAAAGCGCACGACGAGACAGTCGAGGGAAGCGATCAGGGTCAGCATGCGAGGGCGCGCGCGGTTCTCGGGCGATATTATTCCAAGACGGGCGACGCTGAACTCGCGCTCCACCACTATTCAGAGGCACTTTCCAGTCTTTCCGAGGAGAGTGATAGGCATGCAGAGGTTGAGATCACCTTGCTGCTCGGGGAGGTCTTGGTTGATGCAGGACGTAGAGATGAGGCAATTGAGTACTATCGTGACGCATTGGTATTAGCTGAATCTAGCGACTATAGGATGCTGATAGGTGAACTCTTGGCTCGCCTTGGTGAAGCAGCTCCCGACCGAGGCCGAAGGATGGAATACCTACAGAGGTCGTTGACCGTGTTCAGGGAATTAGGTGCCGAAGACAGGATGCGTGAGATTCAAGCTAAGGTGCACCGCGCTCTAATGCCTTGATTAGACACCGGGTTGAGCTGAGTCAATGGTTGTCTCCCCATTAGAATAGACTACCCATATCACCTCGATTCCAGCCAGTTCTATCTCACCCGAATGAGTTGAAGAACTGGTGGAGCTGATTGTTCTGCTCGCATCGATGGTTCCGGCACGATCTTGCACGGTCAGGCCATCGTCGGTTAACAGCATCCTCATCTTGAGGTTGACAGCATCACCCAACAGAAGGTGTACAGGTTCCGCGTATGTCGTGTTGCCATCCAAGCGGCTGGCGATATCCGCTCTCTCTACAGCAGCTGCAACAGCATCGAGGTTGTGCTCGACGGCCTGTTCACGCCACGCCTCTCCTCTGTCATCCTGTATACCCCATGTCCATACGCTGAACATCGAAAGTAGTGTGAGGCCGAGCATGAAGGTCAGGACATAGCCAATTTCTGTAGCCGCTGCCTGTTGATCTCGAACCAAGTTCCTCTGGTTTCTCAATCTAACACCTCCACTTCTATGTTCAATTGACTCAGTTGCAGGTTGAACAGCGCATCCTCGCCTGCAGCGTGGTAGATCGCTTCGCCACTCGCTGCGGTAAGTTGCACCCATCCAACATAATCGTCGAGCATGTCGATTTGACCTGGGAATGCTAGCCAGTCAGCCGAGAAAGCTAGTTCTGAGGAGGCCTCCGCAGCGATTTCCGCACCGTAAGGTCCATCCCATCCCCTTCGTATCTCGCTTGCTTTCACAGACACCAGTTGGTCGCGGTGATCCAAGGTCACACTCATGTCAACTGCGGCGTTACCGATGCTTGAGGAAAGATCGGGCATGGTCAGTGGTATCGTCACGGCTAATCGTGGGCCAGGCCCCTCCCTAGCAGGTGGGGAGACCAAAACTTCTGGATGGAATTCTGGGTGGTTGGTTCCAACGAATCCACCCCTGTAACCAATCTCCATACCAGAGACTGAACTCCGGAACTCATAGTTCAGACGGGGTAGGTGAATAGCCCACGCAGATCCTATTGTGGAGAATGGTGATTCATCTGACTCGCCGATGACTCTGATTGAGACTCCCAATGGATGGCTTCCTTCATTCCAAGCTTGGATTACTCCTGAGTCGCTGGATAAGGTGAGGTCAACCCACGGGAATGAGTGTTCTATCCATCCAGATGCCCTCAAGTCGATTGGTACGCATCTCTCTGCTCCGTCTTCCTTAACCTCCAACAACCCACCATCGCCTGCCGAGGCGATTATTCTGAATGCGCCGTCATCAATCAAGTCAGTCGTGTTCACCATGACGCGCCCGAAGCCCGATGCACCCGAGGTTAGTTCACGGGAAACGGCATGGTCACTCGAATCGATGTTGGCGGTCGCTGATTGGTTGCCAGATAGTGACGAGTAGAAGGTCATCGAGCTCTCGGGTGATGCAGGGATTGCGAGCAATGTCAAGTTCGAGTCTGTGGTTGGCGTGGAGAACTTGAACTCGGTTCCAGATTCACGCCCGCTGTCAAACGCAGGTATGTATTCCAGTGAGGAAGGGCGATATGTGTCAGTACCAGTTCCGGTGAGAATCTTGATTGAAACAGGCTTGGTTGAAGTCACCTCACCCGCCCCTAGATCCCAGTCGAGACGCAGGTGACCGTTGGCAGGTACCGAGTGGAACAGACCTCGAATCTTCACCGAGGCAGTCTCGTCACCGGGATTGTCGATTAGTATGTCAGATGGAATATCAGGCAATGTGAAGCTGGTTCCGATTCCCGCTGAATCAGTTGCAGGCCATGTTGTCGCACCCTCTTCATTCCCCGATAGAAGCAGCACCCTCGATGGTGAGTCTGTGCGTATACTGAGTACTTCACCGGCACTCCCTTGCCATGAACCACTCCAAGTAGCAGGTGAACCTGTGGCGACTCCACTCCCACTTTGGCTACCAAGTGACCACTCCACTGAGCCGGGATTATCGCTAACGAGGCTCACGGAAACATCGTTAGAGGGAAGAGGGATAGTCCATGTTCGACCGGTGCCGTCGCGTGGATTCTGTAGGTCGGCAGTCACAGTAGACAGGCCTCCTTGACCTCTATCAAACAGGACATTCATCTCTGCAGTTGCTTGTAACCAAGTTCCTGCATCGACTTCCATTGCAACACCGGATGTATCTTCCAGCGTGACGGATGTGCTCGTATTTCCGGACACAATTTCGACAACGATTGGTTCGAGGTGCTTCTGCAATCCCGAGGCAGCGGCGAATGCAACGGTGCCGCCAAGGTCAGGTAATCTGTAGTTCCAAGTTGCAGAAGTGCTGGCACGAAGATCGGAATAACAGATGGCAGAAACCTCTGAGGAGGGGAATCTAAGACGAGCTGAGGAATCTAGATCAAGTACATCGTCCAAACGTAGCGAGTCTCCATCCTTGTAGGTCAAGGAGTACCATGTACCTCCCTTGGCTAAATCCCAGCCCAAGTCCCCGGAGTGTGGCCTCAAAGGTACGGTTGCACTATCACCAGGCACTCCCGTCTCAGATATTCGAACTGTTTCCGTAGCTAAGTCGGTCATTTGCCCTGCCATTGCCTGCCTCTCGATAGAGCCATGTTTTTCGGCTATCAAGGGGGTGACAGAGGCCATCATACCGGAGATGATGGCTAGGACTCCTGCAAACAGAAGTACGGTAGCAATGGCAGCGGAAACCGCGTCATCTTCTCGCTCTCGGCGTCTCAACCTATCACCACCTGCTGCAATTCGATGTGGAGTTCGAGTGGGGAATCAGTGGGATAGAGGGTTAAGCCATCTAGACCAGAAAGCCTTGCGTATGGGCCGAACCCTTCGTACTCGTTGAGGCTACCCCCTGCCAAGAACAGTTTGTAGTCACCGGACCAGTGGTGTATGTACTGCGGTTCGATAGATTCGTCACCACCTACCTCTACCTCGATGACAAGGTTCCTCGCTGTAGAGTCGTACAATGTGGTTTGGCCAATCGAGTCGATGTTTATGGTGGCTGAGCGTCGGGAGGCAGAGGAATCAATGTCGATGTCTAGCAGAACCAGACTTACCCTTGGCGTTCCATCGAGCAATGTATCATGCTTCAACCGTGGAAAGGTACGGACATCGATTGCGTCAGATGGTAACTTTTCGATTCGAGCGCCGTTGACTAGGTCGACTGTGAAAGCGCCATCAGTCAAGGCGTTGTTCAAGCGAACTCCATCCAAGTCACACCTGACGAACTTGTGGACGAGTCGTTCATGGATGTCGTAGACCTCAATGGTCACAAGTCCTCTCAGATTATTGAAGGTGTGATTCCCTTCTCCATTGGTTAGGTTGAACGATGCCGTTCCGTTGTCTGAAGATACCTGCACATTGGCAGCAGTCCTGTTCTGACTCGTCACCGCGATGATGTCTCCGTCCAAGGTAACTCTTGTTCGGTCATGACCGGCCAAGTCTGCCATCACAGTCCAGGTCTCAGCGTCTCGCAATGGATCCATAGATCGAGAAATTTGGGCGTTCTGTTGCACGAGTCCGGTACCTTCTGGAGACTGTGCAGCGGTGAGGATTCGGTCGTTGAGTTGTGTTGCAGCCACAGATCCTGCAGACCATTCTCGATTGTCATCGATGTCGGATAGAAATGGTCCAATGAGGACAAAAACACCGCCAATTACGGTGACTACCATGGCTAGAAGCATGGTTACGCCTAGGATCTCGCTGACCCCCGCGTCTTGACCGCTGCGACTGCGCCTCACGGCACGGATTCCGAATGCCTGTTCTTATGGGTTCGCTCTGCGAACCCACGTGCGCGAGGGAAATTTCGAGCGTTTTAACGCACCGTAATTCACTGTAAGGCCTGGATTTTCTCAGCTTCTGATTGACCAAGGAAATGGCTGAATTCAGGCCCTTGCTGGAGGCTGATAGCGAGGTCTCCTTCGAATATTTCTTCGAGGCTGAAAAGCACTTCACTTTCCGCTAGATGAGGGGCGTTGTTTTGGTCGGATAGGTGGCAAAGAACGATGCTTCTTGTGTGGCTACCCACTACATTGGCCAACAACTCCGCAGTCTGCCGATTGGAAAGGTGCCCTCCGCGGCCTGAGATACGTTGCTTCAACCGTTCGGGGTAAGGTCCGTTCCAGAGTCTGTTTGAGTCATAGTTCGCTTCGATTGAGATGTGCACACAATCACTCAGATGTTTGGCCAATTGATCGTTCCAAGAACCTAGGTCTGTCACAACCCCCGCTCTTTCTCCAGCATGGTTAGCGATGAATCCGACATTGTCTGCTCCGTCGTGCGTGACGGGTACGGGGAGCATGGATAAATCGTCACCTAACTCGATTCTTTCAAGGGGTTCAAACAGACGGCATTCGTTAACCGGGTCAAGGCCTAGTTGGGAACATGTTTCGAAGTTCATGTGGAGTGGGACTCCCCACTTTCTGGAGACGATTGGAGCGCCTTTGGAATGATCTGAATGATGGTGCGTGATTAGTATCGCGTCCAACTCATCTGGGGTGATTTCAAGGAGGCTCAGACGCTTTTCCAACTGCTTGCCTGAAAACCCACAATCAACGAGCACCTTCGTCTCATCAGTTGCTAGCAGAGTCGCGTTTCCGGAACTCCCGCTACCTAGGTGAGTGATACTCAATGTCATCGCTTTCCCCGCCGCCTCGCGGGCACCTATTCAACTCACCGACAGATGTTGCCATGAAGTTGTGAAAAACATCCAAGTAGGCATTCTCGGAATCTCGACGTGGCTCGCTTTTTCTCACATGAAATAGGTGATTGAAGGGGCGATGCCCTCGCGTACGCGTATGAACCATGCTCCATCACCATCATAAGTCAAGCAGGATGGTTCGGAGGCACCAGAGCATCTGGTGGGTGAGCGAATGCGCCGTCAACAATCTGTACTTCTCATCACTTTGCTTCTTCTCGGAAGTTTGGCCTTTGTCTCTCTGTCTCGTCCCGCTTCTGAGGTTGACACCATCCATCCGGACGACACCACGGGTCAAGGGCCACCG
>CAXFCF010000018.1:0-9957 GCA_964000875.1 uncultured Candidatus Poseidoniales archaeon | reverse complement strand
AGACACGAACGATGATGGAGACCTGACGGTCGGCCCAGCCGGTAGCGGCTTTGAGGGAGACATGCAGGGTCCATTCACTGTGTATGTCAAGTACTGTCTCTCCAGTCTCTGTGATGACGCAAACGCCGGTAAAGCTCACTTCATCACCGATGGAAGTCTTCTGATTAACTCCATCTACGACTACAACAACAAGTATGGTTCACAAGAGACTGACATTGATGCCAACGACAACCGCAAGTGGGCACTCGATGTCGTCGCCGAGGCGCTGTTGCACGATTCCAACGGCACACTAAATCCAAGCGCTGATGCACAAGTGATCTTCGACGAAAGTCGACACCAGCAGAACTCGTACATGGGAGATGTCTACAATATGGTGTACTATGTCTTGGTCTACTTCACTAGTGACTGGATGGCTATGCTACTACTCTTCCTGACACTATTCATTGCATTTGAGGCGGTCATCATCCGCAAGACTGACCCTGAGCCTTGGAGGCATGTCTTCTCAATCATCTACTACGGATTCGGTGACGCTAGGCGATACGGTTACTACAGCAGAGCCAACAAGGTGAAACAGGTATTGCTATCCCGCGTGAGGAATCTCAATACGCTGACACGGGAAGAGTTCGACGCCCTCCCTGCACGGGAGTTACAGAAGATGATTAACGACCCTGTGCTGGTCAAATTCGTGTTCGAGGATCGCAACTATTCCCTTGAACAACTGGTTGCAGTCGTCAAGCGAGTGAAGTTGTGGGGACGTAAGTGACGGAGGTGAGCATAGATGTGGACACGTAAGGCAGCACTCATGATGACTTCCGGAATCGCTCTGGTGCTCATCGGCATGATGATGTCGAACTTCCAGATGATGGTCATCGGTATCGCCTTCATCTCGTTCTTAGCGATTAACGCCTGGGTTGCAGGGCACGGTGAATTAGAGATCGTGCGAACGCTCTCGGCAGACAACCTGTACAAAGGGGACGACCTCTATGTCGAGTTGGCAATAACCAACAATACTCGACGCAGAACCCAACTACTCGAGGTATTCGACAATGTCCCACACGAGATGAAGATGAAGAGCGGCCTGAACTACATGCGAATCAACCTTGGACCAGGACAAACCACTAGGATTCGCTATGTGCTTCGCTGCCCTCTGCGAGGTCACTTCTCACTTGGTCCTGTATCCATTCGACATCGCAACACATTCAACCTGTTCTCAACCGAGATGTATGTCGACCACAGATCAGACATCATCATCTTCCCACAGGTCAGGGATGTGGAGGAGGCAATGGTTCGTAGCCGCACTCCAAAGATGTACACCGGAGCGACGACATTGCGGACGCCTGGCCCTGGTTCTGAGTTCTACTCCCTCAGAGATTATGTCCCAGGAGATCCATTCAAGAACATCAACTGGAAGGCTTTCGCTCGCACAGGCGAGTTGATGGTCAACGAGAAGTGTCGAGATGCAGTCACCGATGTCTTCCTTCTCTTGGACAGTAGAGATGTAGCGAGAATCGGAACCGTTCTGAAGAACCCACTGGAGATGGGTACGGTCGCTTGCGCTTCGCTTGCATCCTATTTCCTCCAGCGCAGGGATTCTGTTGCTCTCGCAGTCTATGACGAACGACTCTCCTACTTGCCAGCGGATACCGGTGACAAGCAGTACTTCAAGATCCTAAGCAGCCTTGCCGGCGTGGCTCCAAAGGGTAACATGCCACTTCAGGCAGTAACCAACGCTTTGGCTCCAAGATTTAGCCGTGGTAGCCCTGTTTTCATTATCTCCAGTTTGGAAGGTGACGGTACCGTACCACACGCAGTTAGGGATTTGACTGGGCGAGGGCATGAGATCATCGTCCTAAGTCCATCTTCTCTGGACTACGAGCGATTGGTAAGCAGGATTCCTAGAATGTCCTACGAGGTCATGAAGCTTGAGCGCCAGAACAGGCTAACAGCTCTGGCTGGATTCGGAGCGAGGGTTATCGATTGGATGCCCGATGTAGAGCTCTCTCAGGCTCTTCTACAAGTCAAAATGATGTGAGGTTGGAAAGATGGCTGGTGAAGTTGAACTACAGGGTGAAGGGAACAGATCCCTCCACCTAAAGCCACTGCGAATGCAGTGGCAGGTAATCACCTTACAGGCACTGGCAACTATCTCACTAATCTGGCTCTACTTGCAAATGGGTTCGACATTCGGATCTTGCGACGCCGCTCATGTGAACTCTGATGGACAGAGCCTCTGGTGCCCTGCTTTGGATCACACCCTAACGCTCGACCTGTTCGAAAGTATTCTCAAGGGCGAATCGGGTGACTCTTCGTACAATTTGCCGGTACCAGACTTCATGACCGGCCAAGGCAATGAAGGCCCAGGCCGCTACTACATGCCAATCCTCCTCTGCGGCTTGCTGACTCTTGGTTGGGTCATGCTGAACCTACAGGCACCATCACTGAGGAGGAAGATAGTTCTCGGAACCCTCCTGACACTGATTCTCTTCCTAGCTGGACGAATGATCTTCGGATGGGTTTTCGGTATGATTTTCTCTTGGGATCTTTACCTCCCTATATCGAGTGACCCATCTCGCAACCATGCGGAAACATTGGTGTATCCACTGGTGCTTTACACACAGGTATTCATCGTCGCCCTGTTCCTAGCACCTATCTGGACTGGCCTGATGGGAATATGGGGACTATCGAGGCGACTTATCGGCTGGTCACTCGGAACTATCCTAGTCTATCTTGGCATCCATGCACTTCTATCGTTTGAGGCAGTTACGGTTTACTTCGATCTCGGACTAAAAGCGATAGGAACGCAAATCAGCAGCGATATGGTTCTCGGTGGTATGGTGTCGACTACCATCTGGCCATTGCTAGTCATGGCAATGTTGATGCTCATCTACTCGGAGTCTGGATTTGCAGTTATTCGACACCTCGAATACGCGTTCCGTCTCCCCGAATCTTGCAAGAAAGATCCAGAGTATGTCAAGCAGTTCGATAACGCATTGAACAGTCATCTGGCTCAAACGGCTGGTATCTTCATCGGTGTTGGTCTGTGTGCGATGTTAGCTCTGAAGTTTGACGACCTTATTCTCGACTTAGTGGCATTCCTCGGCTCCTCGCAGTGGAGTGGACAGGTGCAAGAGTCACTTGAGTTACAATTGACCTATGGCAAGGTAATCTCTGCCATGCTGATGTTGATATTCGTCTCTGGACTTCGATTCATAGTCCCTTGGCAAAGAATCGTTGGATTCGTTGAATCCTACCTCCCGAAAACCTTGACCTCAAACGAATGATCATTCGGTCGAGACTTGATGTATGGGAATTACCAGAATTCTAGCTACAGCAAATCCAAGCGCCGGAAAGCCACAGCATGCGAGAGGGTACTCCATCCATGATGGTACACCAAAGAATCCCGAGAGAGTCGGTATAGCGAGAAGAAGCGAAGCTCCTACGGCGCATACGGTGACGAACTTCTCCAATCCAGAAGGATAGAGACGCTGGCCAGTTAAGATGACACCAGGTAAGGGAGGCTCGCCTTCGGTCGCCTCGTCATGGACAGCCATGTAATCGCCTCATAGGTCAAGATCCGCCAACTCGTCTTCCAACGACTCCAATGCTGAGCGTTGCTCGGGATCTGCCGGAGGTTCAACGCCGTTTACAGTCGCTTCACGAACCGATGATGCTGCATCCATATCTGCGAGATCTCGATCCATCTCTGACAATTCATCAAGCTCATCGGAACTACCCAAAATCTCTGGATCGGGTAGACCCATGGTTACTCTACTGGTCAAGTCAACACCGTCGCGATCGCTGGGTGCGTCAATCGGCTGCCAAGTCTGGCTCGAATCGGTTCCAGCTACCTCTGGTGTAGAGACCTCCAAATCTGATACTATTTCCTCTTCGGCGGCGACCTTCTCTGATGGGTTCATGTGAGCAATCGCGTCCTCGCTAATAACTGGCCTCTCTACGGCACTCAAGCCATGTGATTCGAAAGGAAGCATGCCACTGTTCTGGAACTCCCATATCTCTCCACTAGGTGTTTCGCCAGTCAGACCACTAACATCCAAGCGATGCTTGAGTTTCTCCAGTACCTCAACAGTAGCTTCCAGACCAACCGACTCACCAGTGGTTCTTAGATCAGATTCGGCGTAAATCTCATCTAGAGCTTGTTGCAACAGCCGACGCACCTGAGCAGACACGGCCGGGAGTGCTTCCGGCATATGGGAAACCTTCTCCAAAGGTGTGATTTGATCTGCAGGCAAACCAAGTTCCTGCATCTGTCGAAGAACCTCTCTTAGGTGCATCAACATGGTGACTGCTTCCTCATACTCATTCAGCAGATTCTCCAAGTCGAGAACAACATTCGACACGGTTTCGGACAACTTGTGTTCAAGACGGTTCTGAACTGACCACTTGGTCAGGCTCTTGACAGTGTCAGCAGTCTCAGGAGCCTGTTGCGACAATAGATCCATGACTTCTGTTGAGAGAAGATAGCGTGGAGTCTTAGCAACCTCATCGACTGTATGTTGGATGATTTGAAGGCCGCGCTCGACTGCACGGTCGAGAAGAATCACGCTAAACCCTCGACTGCGAGCAGAAGACATTCTGGATAGAACTGGTTCTAACATAGCCAATCCACCACTATCTCCCATCAAAGCCTGCGCCAATGGTTCCTCCGATAGGCGTGCGCGGATTCTATCCGCCTCAGCGATGTCTGCCAAGGCGAGTTCGTGTGCCTCCTGCAAGTCTTCAGCCTGTTCGATGAGCATCCGGAGATCGGCCTCGGCAGAACCTCTGCGCGTGTCTAGGTCTCCCAATTCACGCATCAGTTGGCGCCGTTCCTCCATCAACTCCCTAAGTTCGGATTGGAGGAGGGTGTGCTTACGATCCATCTCGGCTGCTCTAAGTCGCTCTTCCTCGATAACCCCGCGAGTGGAGTGAGCATCGCTCTCCAGAGCACTAAGTTCATCTCTCCTCGACTCTATGTTACGCTCTACCTCAGAAAGCTCGGCCTGAACCCTTCTCTGGCTCTCACGCTGGGCGTTAACTTGCTCATGTAGTACACGTTGTGACTGTTCATCGGAATCAATTGATTGCCTAACCTCTGTCATTCGAGCCTCGGCAGCCGCCAACTCAGATTTCGCTCTCGCCTCCTCCTTGAGAATACCATCCAAGGCATCCAAGAGTTCCTGACGGGAGTTCATCTCACCAAGTGCTGAGGACAACTCTTCGGCTCTTTCCCTGACTTGAACCTCCAACTCAGAAACCCTTCTGGCCAACCTTTCAGCTCGTGCGCTTTGCTCTTCCGCAGATGCCTGTTCTTCGCGGATGCGGAGGGTCGATTCGTCGAGTTGGCGAGACAGCGCCATACGATCATCTCTAGCTTCGTCAATCAATGACTGGAGGGCGGCAGTCTCAGTTGTGAGTTCATCTCTTTGCGCCCTAACTTTGTCAGTCGTATCTATCGCCTTCTCCTTGTCGCGATGTAAGCGGGAAATCTCGTCCTGCTGACGCTGAACCCTTACCTGTAACTCAGCTACGACAGGTCCTATCATGCTCTTTCTGGTCACTCCTGGAAGACCTGCCGACTCCTTGCCGTCATCAACCATCTTCCAAGTGCTTCGGCCATTCTCCATCTCTTCCAACCCCAGTTCGAAACCGTACAGAGTCTCAAGGCGACCAAGCAACAAGGAACGACGATCATCACTTCTAGTACGACAGGTGGATATCGCTTCACAGAGTGCCTGGAGCGACCAACCCGAAACACTGCTTGATCCTAGAACCAGACGCATGCTGCGTTCAAGCCTGACTAATTCGAGCCTGTTGGAAGATGAGGTGCCGCTTGTCACCGCTTTGTCCAAGTCCTCATGACCTGCAGAACGAAGACCAACGGGAATACCATCGATTAGAGTGATTGCCACAATAGAACCATCGGTAGGTATCGATGCAAGGTAACCAGTGGTTGACTCATCCTTGGCCGTCTTAAGGGCGGAAAGCAATCTGTCTATGCCCCCCTTTGAGTCCTTGACAACAACTCCCTCGGGTAGTTCATCAGCACTGGATTCGTCACTTAGTGGGTCGGAAGAACTGCGTACCATCGCAGCTGCGTTGGCAAGTAGTGCGGTGTGATCTGCTTCTGCAGAAGTCCAAGCAGCTATGGCAGCATCGCCTGCGGGAGCAACAAGCAAACCGCCATCACCCATTGCGATAGAAACCGATAGCGGATTCTCGTCCCCGACACTCTTCCCGAGTGCTTGAGTAGCATCGAGGTGACTCTGAATCATTGTAGCGAATGTCTCAGCATCAGCAGGTAATTCGCCCTCTACATTCACCAACATTCCATCCTCAAGGGCGCAGGCTCCCCGTACCTCTTCGCTACGGCACATCGATTCTACTAGGAGAGCCAAATCCTTGGTGGGAACATTTCCTTCAATTCTGGGCATCGGCAAAAGAGTCCCTAAAGAAGCAGGGTCAGTGAATGCCTCCAAGTTGGCCATAGCGACCCTCTCAAACTGGGATTGTGTCCAAACAACTCCGCGGACTCTAAGGTCGACCGATGCATCCAACTTACGTAGTTCGACTTCAGCATCAGAGCCGGCTACAAATCGGTTCGATTTCCCGCTCTCACAGAGCCACCCGGCGCCTTCTCCAGCACAGACCAAACGGTGGCCGACCGGTTTCTTTGCCCTCGGCTTGAAGTACGATATCGCACCGAATTCGAAGGGGAATGTCGCCCTCCCCAACGAAAGATCCATCTCTCCATCCACAGGTTCTCCACGTGGTAGTTCAAACATTCATTTCACCTCATCAAGTCGACGATTACCGGAGCCCTCGCCTTCATCTCATGTCGCAATCTACCGAGATTCGCTTCACCATGGCTAGACACGAGAAGCGTATGTCCGGTTCGTAATGGGGATAACAGCAGGTTACCTGCCGATCCCTCTATCCAGATTTGGTCGCAGTCACCTAGGTCAACGGCAGACGCCGAGCGCCCTCCTTCCCGAAGAATTCCAGCGATACCGCATGCAACATCCAAGGACGCCCCCTCATCTGAACTGAAGCTGGCGACTGGCGCCATCTCCGCATCGAGTACAACTGCGTTGCTGACCCCTTCTATCCTAGCGAAGGTCGACAGCAATCTCTGCAGCATGGCGCTCCCTGAAGCACGGTCAGCCACGATACGCCTTCAAGAGGTTTTGCGCCAACGGCCCCTAGGGGGCCGGTTTGGTTAGTCAATTCAAATCGCCAACTGACAATTTCGTAGGAAGTACAGAAAAACATCCCATAATGCACTTCATGCTTAATGAAAATCTAATTGAAATATCAAATTTACAATTGGAAAATTGAGTGCACCTACTATGCGCTCCCTTCAAGGGTAAAGCGAGATTCGCCCAGTCTGATGGCAACGATAGAGGTGGCTGGATGCTCACGCTGCTCCAACGCAGCGGTGATTCACCAGCGATATAGTGGCGTACACCTCTGTCAGCGACACCTCGCAGACTCGATTAGGAAAAGAGTGTCGAAGGCTTTGAAGGAGCAGTTATTGCTTCCCAAGGACGCACGTCGGGAAGACGGGTCTCCAAGCGTCTTACTTGTCTGCATCTCTGGTGGTAAGGACTCCGCAGTACTTCTCGACATGGTAGTTAGACTGATTGGACCTCGTAGGGATGTCAAGATTGTTGCTGGTTCAGTAGACGAAGGTATCGATGGATACCGGGCTCCATCACTACAAATGGCGTTGGATCTAGCCACTAATCTCGACATCGAGGTTGAAACCATTTCCTACCCTGAACTTGGATTCAAGCGGATGGACAATGTCGTTGAAATGATGGATTCGATTGGCGAAAAACATGATGATGCTAAGGGGATGAAACCTTGTTCCTATTGTGGTGTCTTCCGGCGACAAGGACTCAACGCCCTAGCAGAGAGAGTTGGTGCTGACTGGATGGCTCTCGGTCACAACCTCGATGATGTCGCCCAAACAGTTCTGATGAATCTACAGAAAGGGGAAGTTGAGAGAACCATCAGATTGGCGCCACACACATGGGCACCAATCGACGGTCTAGTTCCTAGAATAGTGCCATTGCGTTGGATTCCCGAGCAGGAAATACACGCCTACGCTATGGGGGCTGGCTTACCGTTCTTCCATGGAGACTGCCCACACGCGCCGGGCGCACTACGACAGAGAAGCCGCGATATGGTGGCTAGGCTGGAAGCTGATGTCCCTGGTTCAAGACATGGTT
This sequence comes from uncultured Candidatus Poseidoniales archaeon, assembly GCA_964000875.1. Taxonomy (GTDB): domain Archaea; phylum Thermoplasmatota; class Poseidoniia; order Poseidoniales; family Thalassarchaeaceae; genus MGIIb-Q1. Next base: position 1,726 of record CAXFCF010000018.1, on the reverse strand, counting down.
TGGTTCACAGCATGGATGAGATTCGTCGACTCTCTATTGAAGCAAACGGAGGGCACCTGACGACAAAATGGATTGACGAAGGTAAACATGAGTGTGAACGATGCGGTGAAGTCTCAAGTAAGCAGGTTTGCCAAGCATGTGTAATGCGAGAGTGGTTGGCAGAGTGAAGTCACCGCTTCCGCCACTTAGCGACTTTAGAGTAGACCAAGTCTCTAATTGGATAGGGCACCAACCAGAAAATAGGGTAAAGCAATCTCCACCTCAACTTCATGTACAGCAAAGCTCGAATGGCTGCACTAGAGAGGGTGAAAACCTTGTCTCCACGAACTAAGAATAGGGTATCCAACTCTCTCACTTCAGGTGCAAAACCATGTATCAAGGCGAGACCTTCGCCGGATTCCTGTCCGATTACTAGCAATCCGTGATTTGACCTCAACCTACGTTGCATGAAATAGCCAAGTCCGGTACAGAGTCCACACTCTCCATCAATGAGAAGTACATCCGTCGATTCCACAGAGGCACCGAACCTGCGAATCAGAGTACATTATCGATTAGCGTCTCAGCGTCCTGCACTCTTCCACAATAGTGGCAACGCAATTTGAGTGGTTCCTCGTTGACTACAACCAACCGGTGTGGAAGAGGCTCTCGGTCTGCCAGTGAGATGCAGTTGGAGAAAGTACAGGTGGCTACATCGACTATCTCTTCCTTCAGTCCGACCTCTCTCTTCTCAGCGACCGAATAGTTCCTGATTATAGCAACCGAGGCATGTGGGGCAATCAATGCTAGGCGGTCTAGTTCCTCTTGCGTTAGTTCCCTATCCTCGACCTTGATAATGTCCTTTGAACCATACTTACTAGATGGTACATTCATGACCAAGGAGACCGGATTAGAGCGCTCCCCCGTTACGCCCAACATCCTGAGAACCTTGACCGCTTGACCAGCTGGAAGGTGATCTATTACCGTGCCGTTGCAGATTGCAGTGACCCTTCTCATCTCACTCATCCAACCACCTCCGGTACCTCGACGCCGAATACACGGCAGAGAAGTGCCATCCTTGCCACCACACCGTTGAACGCCTGGTCGAAGTACTTGGCATGAGGAGTGGTGTCGACTTCTGGGTTAATTTCGTCGACCCTAGGTAGCGGGTGCATGATGATCATATCCTCTTTGACATCCTTCAGTTGGCCAGCAGCCAACTTGTAAATTCCTGCCACCTTGAGGTATTCGTCCTCATCAGGGAACCTCTCCTTCTGGATTCGAGTCATGTAGATTACATCCGCATTAGTGAGGCTTGAATCCATGTCCTCAGTCACGGTTACGGTGCAGCCCTCTGATTCTAGGTGGGAGACAATGTCATCGGGCATCGAAAGAGTAGATGGAGATACAAATGTTAAGCTGGCGCCAAAGCGAGAAAGGGCATGAGAGAGGCTGTGGACAGTGCGACCGTAGCGTAGATCCCCGACCATCATTACCTCGAGATCAAGGCGACCGTGAGCTTGCATGATAGTGAAAAGATCTAGAAGTGTCTGAGTGGGATGATGGCCTGCGCCATCTCCTGCGTTGAGAATCGGAATCTCACAAGCGTCAGCAGCATACTGTGCTGCCCCTTGTCTTGGATGTCGGAGAGCTGCAACATCGCAGTAACCGTCAACCATCTTCATGGTGTCGAATAGGGTTTCGCCCTTGGTTACCGAAGATGAGGCAAGTGCGCCGAGGTTGATGACAT
>CAXFCF010000017.1:0-10003 GCA_964000875.1 uncultured Candidatus Poseidoniales archaeon | reverse complement strand
CCACACGCTGATTCACAGTTGAAGCAGGTTGTCGGCACCAACGAGTAGTTGCGTTCAACTTGGCGTGGCCAAGCGTTTGCGTCCAACTCCTTGTGGTCGTGCCATTCTGAAGGGTCGGGATAACTACGAAGAGGCTGGTCTGCACCCGACGCCCACTCCCTTTCGGAAATTTGCGGTATGAGGCGTATCGATTCAGCGATACGTTCGATGAGTGTTCTCTTGACGACCATCATCACACCTCATAGCAGTGGATCCACCTGCGCCTTGCGAAGGTCGCCACGAATCATTCTGAAAACTAGGAACATCACTCCCAACCAAGCGATGGAGTAGACGACTAACTCTACTGGAGCGGTAAACTCAGGGTTGGGAAGTCCTGCTTGATAGAGGACGAAAGCGGGAATAAGGAATCCCATGGCCAACATCTCAAGGGTGCCCGAGAAGGCGATTTGGAGAGAACTTCTTTCCGCCCAGTGAGATCTTCCCTTGGCCTGCTTGAGCAACCAACCAGTGTAGGTGCCGGTCATCCAAGCGAGTGGAAGTCCGGCGAAGAATAGGTAGTAGTGCAGGTTGGGGTCAAGTGGAGATAAATCAAGTAGGATTTGGAGTAGGACGATGGTGGAGAATCCTCCAATGATGTATCCGCCTTTCACGAGCCACGAATCGAAGTTCGGCCTGAGCAGGACATAGAGGAACCGCTCGGGTCGATCTAGATCCTTGATCAGCAGAATTGCGGTTAGACCCATCAGTAGTAGGATGACTGAACCAGTGATGGCAATGAAGTTCGAATCAGCAAGGTACTGTTCGCTCAGTGTCAGTGAACCCAGCGCCATGAAGAGGTACAGGCCTGCTGCCACCGACTTGGTGACAATGTAGCCCGCAACCTCGTTGTCCCAGAGTATTCCCTTAGATGGTTGGTCGTACACCCTCTTTGCACTCTGCCCTTGGTCTGCTAATTTGGCGGCGACATCTCGGATAATCGCTTGATCACGTGGAGCTGCCTGCCTCGCCTTCTTTTCCAAAGCTAGTTGCACTAGCATCGAGTTGGTGTCGGCAGCACCGAGACGCTGATCTGCATACTTGGCGAAGTGCCCCACTCCAGCCGCCTGTTCCGTCCACATTCCAGTACCTGTAAGTGCAGTAGCAGCGGGATCTAGCATCTCTGCACTGGTCTCGACATAGTACACATTGGGTATGGTTTCAGCTTCCGGCTTGCGAACGGTAGTCGGGTTGTTGGCAACCAATTTAGCAATCTTTGATTCAGGGTCGTCGAGGTCACCACTGATGATTGATTCAGTTGGACAGACTATCACACAAGCTGGCTCGTACGAATTCTCCAGTCTGTGGGCACAGTAGTTGCACTTCGCTGCCGTGCCTTTGTTCGGATCTATGTACAGGGCGTCGTAGGGGCACGCCTGCATGCACGACTTGCATCCGATACAGCGATCGTCGTCGAAGTCCACTATTCCGTCACTGCGGGTGAACAAAGCGGTGGTGGGGCATATCGTGGTGCAAGGTGCGTCCTCGCAGTGGTTGCACCGGTGAACGGTGAACTCTCTTCCGGAGTTAGGATAGGAACCGGTCTCGATGTACTTGACATGTGTTCGGTTGACCCCTATGGGTACCTCGTGCTCTGACTTGCAAGCGACGGTGCACGCATGGCAACCGATGCATGTGCGGTTGTCAATCACGAAACCATAGTTCGCCATCACTCCGCCCCAGAGGGGCGGGTCAGTCTCTTACCAATGAGTCTTAGGTCACGAAATTAGTGTCGCGGTTCTGCTTTTGAGGTACAATCATTCGTCACTTTCTTCTTCATTCGGTGTCATACAGGGGTGCCCTTGGACCGAGATTGGTTATCAACCGAAGTCGTTCAGCCCACCTCGATGCGCAAGGGCTCAGGGTCGACTGCGTTCGCCATGACTGCCCTCATGTTGCTGGTCTCTCTCGTTCCGTTGAGCGGTGCTCATGTCTCTCCAACCATGGAGCACGACCATGTGATAATCACCGAGTTGTTAGTTAGCCCCTCGAGCGAGGAATACAACGGAACCGACTGGAACGGTGACGGAGATATAGGCAAGTACAGCGACCAGTTCATCGAATTGTGGAACCCCACGAACGCGACCGTGGACATAGGTGGATGGTGGTTAGACGACCGTCCTGATGGTGGCTCACCACCTTGTCAGATTGGATGGAACACCAACCTCTCTCCGGACGAGCGGATTGTATTCTACAGATCGAACACCCACATCGAGTTCGACTACTATGGTGGCGACACAGTTCAGCTTCAGAATGGTTGGAGAACCGTCGTAGACGAGTTCACCTATGCCGACAGAGACTCTGACTACGATGTCTCCTACGGGCGGCAGTCGGATGGAACATGGTCGAAGGTGGGTGACCCAACACCGGGACTTGCCAACGATGAGACTTGGCCACAGGGTTCGCACAGGCAAGGAACCTGTTACACCCAGAGGGATGACATCCACGAGGGTTCGTATGTGCTCAAGGGAAGGGTGGTCACCATGAACGGCGAGGATACTGTGTACAATCAAGGCAATATCCTCGTGATGGATGGTGTAATCGAAGGGGTTTGGAGTGATTCTAACAAGCCCGCTGGGCTTGACCAGTATCTGACCGACATCGATGTCTACGAGACTGGTGGCACGATATTCCCCGGCCTTGTCGACATGCACAATCACTACCACTACAACTACCTCCCACTATGGGACTATGAGGTAGAGGACACAGGGTTCTACACCAATCGATACCAGTGGAAGAACAACCCTGGATACAAGCCCGAGGTATCTTGGCCCAAGGTATTCATCCTTCAGGGCGACCGTTGGGATCTGGATCTTGAGGCAGTCAAGTACGCAGAGGTCAAGGCGGCTGTAGGTGGTGTGACCGCAATGCAAGGTGGGCCATCCAGTTCAAGCGATGCGTGGAGCAAGACGATGGTTCGCAACATCGAGTACTACAACTTCGGTTCTGACAACATGAAGACCTGCGCGGTATGCGATGCGGCTTACGATCCAGATTACGATGGCTCACACCTAATCGAGGATCGAGAGGAAGGTGACCTCGATGCTTGGTTCGTCCATGTCGCAGAAGGGGTTGACCAGTCATCACTCAACGAGTTCCAGATATTGCAGGATCAAAACCTCCTGCTTCCCGAGACCATCCTGATTCACGGTGTACCACTAGGTACCCCCGAGTTTGAGAAGATGGCAGAGGTCGGCTCTACGCTAGTATGGTCACCAATGTCGAACATGCTTCTGTATGGCGATACCGCTTCAGTCGACCTAGCCAAGCAGGCTGGAGTTCGGATAACGCTGGCTCCTGACTGGGCTCCGAGTGGAGCCAAGAACACCTTGCATGAACTGAAGATGGCAGACTGGTGGAATCGTGAGAAGTTGAACTCGACCTTCACTGATTACGAGCTTGCGCAGATGGTTACCAGCAACGCAGCTGATGCCATGCGCTGGGGAGGATACATCGGTAGGATAGCTCCTGGTTTGCAGGCCGACCTGTTGGTCATCGATAATGTCGCAGAGGATCCATATCGTTCTCTGATAGAGGCGGTCGACCCTGATGTCAGACTGACCATCATCGGTGGACTACCGGTGTTTGGTGACGAGGACATCATGCTGAAGATGAAGGGTTCAGACTTTGAGTTGGTTTCTGGAAACGGGTTCCACAAAGCGCTCGATGTAACCTATTCTGGAATACCCGAGGGAACCCAGACATTCGCCGACTTCGAGGCCGAACTGAAGAGTGCTCTGGAGTTTGATAGGCAGCAGATGTTTGACGACTGGGGCAACCAAGACTACACTTGGACAGAGTTCAACGAATGGCTGGACAGTTCATATTCCTCCTTGGGTGCGGTCGACCTCGATCCAATCTACACCTACGGTGACGATCGTTACTTCGATGTCCTGAACAGATCCGCACCGTTCAACTCACAGGGGCAAATCGACCTCTACACACGCTACTACGCGGTCGAGTACGACTCTGAAGGTAACCGAACCACCACATTCACCCTGCCGGTGGACGAGGCTCCCGATGACGCTGGTACCGGTGATGGCTCTGATGGCGACACCGGAACGGTGTGTTCTGATGGAGATACCAAGACTGCTGATGATGGCTGCAACACCTGTGCCTGCGAATCAGGCGAGTGGGTTTGCACCGAGCGTGCGTGTGCGAACGATGACTCCAAGCCGGAAGAGAGCGGTGGGTTCTCTGGGCTGCTTGACCCCTCATCCGCCTTCTACTGGTTTGCCCTCGCGGTGGCGCTAGTTGTAATACTGGGTTCGGCGTTTGTTGTCTTCTCGGCCTTCCAAGGCGCTGGCAGGAGTTCAAGGACAACCTTTGGTGGCTCGGATCAATATTTCAAACCTGAAATCGATTTAGATTCCGATTTAGATCTGGATAAACCCGACTTGGCTGAATCCGAGTCAGACTCCGCCGACCCTTTGCTAGACGACTATGTCGAAGACGCTGATGAAGAATGATTAGTCGATGTTCCAGACTGGCCCTTCAGGCGTGTCCTGAACTGTTACACCGAGTTCGGCCAACTTGTCGCGTATCGCATCAGCTGCTGCCCAGTCCTTCGCATCCCTCGCCGCTGCTCTCTCATTGAGTAGTGTCTCGACCTGCTCACGAACCTCTTCCTTACGTGGATCTTCATCCGGCTCGGCCAGAGCCTCCTCTCTTGGCGGCAACAATCCGAGTGCGTGCCCTGCAAATTCCTCCAACCACTCAATCGAGTAGTCTGCAAAAGCCTCCTTGTCGTCTTCAAGAAGTTTGGAGTCGAGCGCCTTTGTAATCTCACGAATGGCAGCATTGACCTTTGCCAGCGCTTCTCTTGTGTTGAAGTCGTCATCCATGGCGATTGCACATTCCTCACCAAGTTTCTCCAGCATTCCGAGCGTGTGTGCGAGCCCGTCGCCACCCAGTCTTGGTCTCGGAAGAGCAACATGAATGGTATCCTCCTCCCATGCTTCGAGAGCTTGGCGATAGCAGTCCTCTAGGCGGTGCTGACTCTTCTTACCGTCCTCGAGGAACTGTTCGGAGAAGTCGATTGGTGAGCGGTAGTGGGCGTTCAATAGGGCGTGCCTCAAGATCAATGGCTCGTATGACTTCAGTGCCTCAGACACTGTCCAGAAGTTGCCGAGCGACTTGCTCATTTTCTCCCCGTCGACATTGACGAAACCGTTGTGCATCCAATGGTGAACCAAGGGTTCCTTTCCTGTACAGCACTCCGACTGGAAAATCTCCGCCTCGTGGTGTGGGAACCTGAGATCCTCACCACCTCCGTGGATGTCGAATTGTTCTCCAAAGTACTGCAGGCTCATGGCCGAGCACTCGATGTGCCATCCGGGTCTTCCCGAGCCCCATGGACTGTCCCACTGTGGCTCTCCCGGTTTGGCGAACTTCCACAGAGCGAAGTCCTTGTGGTCGCGTTTTCCACTACCTGTGTCGGCGACCCTGCCTCCGGCACCGGCTCTAACCGCATCAATCGATTGGCCAGTGAGAAGTCCATACTTCTCCGGCGCTGATTCAACATGGAAGTAGACGCCGTCGTCACCTACATATGCGTGCTCCTTCTCAATCAATGTCTCTACCATCGAGATGATTCCTTCGATAGTCTCAGTGACTCGTGGATAGTGGTCTGCTCTTAGCACATTTAGGCTATCCATCACATGATAGTAGTCGTCGATATTGCGGTTGGCTACTTCGAGGAAGTCTACACCTTCCTCGTCGGCAATCTTGAGAATCTTGTCGTCAATGTCGGTGAAGTTCTGCACATAGGTGACATCATATCCCTTGGCTCGTAACCAGCGATAGACTATGTCGAAGGCAACATAGCAACGGGCGTGCCCGAGGTGCGAAGGGGAGTACGGAGTGATGCCACAGACATACATCCTGACCTTGCCAGGTTCTATGGTCGAGAAGTCGACCTTGGCTCGTCGACGCGTGTCGTACACCCTCAGAGGCATCTCTATCTCCGGCAAAGCCTCATTGACACAGGGTAATAACCCCATCCGGTGAGACGACGGTATGGGCAAGGTGTCGTACACCAAGCGAGACATGTCGGGCATGGTTGTTGTCATCACTGGCGCCACGCGAGGCATCGGGTTGGAAGCGGCCAAGGGAATTGCCACCACCGGCGCTGAAATGATAGTAGTCGGCAGATCTGATGAGCGCCTAGATGCATTGGTCGCTGAATTGGAGTCTATCGAAGGCCACGGCTCAATCCATCCTGAGAAGTGCGACCTTCTTTCCCAGAGAGAGGTTCATGATCTCGCTAAGCGGATAGAAGCGAGGGTCGACAGGTTGGATGTGCTGGTCAACAATGCCGGGGCGATATTCACCAAGCGCATTGAGTCCGAGGATGGTTTCGAGCGAACATGGGCTCTGAACCACAACGCATACTTCCTTCTGACAAGTCTACTGAAGGATATGTTAGTCAAGACACCTGGTTCTCGGGTTGTGAACACCGCTTCTGACGCTCACAAAGGTGGCAAGATGCGCTGGAGTGATTTGCAGTACGAGCGCAAGGGCATGCGGGGAGGTTGGTCACCTTACTGCCAGTCGAAGTTAGCCAATGTGCTGTTCACCCGCGAACTCGCTCGCAAGTTGGAAGGCACGGATACTACTGCAAACTGCATCCATCCCGGTTTCGTCAACACCGGATTCTCGCGTAACAATGGCTCGCTAGGTCGTCTGATGATGCTGATTACCTGGCCTGTGCAGAGGAACTCGAAGAGGGGTGCTGAGGGTCTAGTTTACCTCACTACCTCCGAGGAAGCGGCATCGTTGAATGGAGAGTATCTGTACAACTGCAAGCCGCACTGGAGTACCAGAGCGTCTCGTGATTTGGAAGCCGCCTCTCGCCTATGGGAACTTTCGTTGGAGATGACCGACACCTCTTCCCATTGGTGAATAACCAGTCCAAATGTTGACAGACGGCTTAGGCCGCGGCGTCGGGTATGGATGAAGAATTCATGTTCATGGGAATGACGATGCCGAGGATGGCTATGATTGCTGGTGGCCTTCTGGCGGCTTGGGGAATCGCTGCCTACATAATCAGCGATATGTCGAGTATTACGGCGATGATACCCGCTTTCTTTGGAGCTCCGATATCGGCGATGGGTATGCTCAGTGAGAAGAAGCCTGAGTCAAGGAAGCACTTCATGCATGTAGCCGCAGCATTTGGCCTCCTGTCGGCTCTTGGTGGCGCTCGCCTCTTCACTATGCTAGGTGGTGAGATGAATCTCGTATTCTACTCGCATGTCATGCTACTGGTTGTTGGTGGCGTGTTCACCTTCGCCTGTGTTCGCTCGTTCATGCACGCGCGTGCTTCGGCAGAGTCCTGAACTCAAGCTTCTGAGATGGCCGCTTGGATCTCGGCGTCCTTCGCCTTGATTTGCTCCCACAGTATCTCGGCGACATCCTTGACATCCATCTCCGCTCCGACTGCCTTCAGACCATCGGTCACCATAACCGAGCAGAACGGGCAACCTACGGCCACGGTGTCGCAGCCGGTCGCTGCCAACTCCTTAGCACGGATTTCGTTGACTCTCTTGTCAGGTTCCTCTTCCATCCACATTTGCGCTCCACCAGCGCCACAGCAGAATGAATCGTTGCCCGAGCGCTCCGGCTCGGCATCTACTCCACCTATGACCGACCTCGGCTCTTCGGTTATGCCACCAATCCTTCCTAGGTAACATGGGTCGTGGAAAGTAACCTTACCCTCGCCCTTGTCTGCGTCGGGAAGCTTGCCTTCCGTTTGCAACTTGGCGATAATCTCCGAGTGGTGGAACACCTCCAAATCATCGCCACCGAAGTCTGCATACTCCTTGCCCAATGTGTGGAAGCAGTGTGGGCAGGAGGCTACGATGCGCTTGACGCCAATCTCCTCGAAGGTCATCATGTTAGTCTCGGCCAACATTTGGAAGAGGTACTCGTTGCCCATGCGGCGCGCAGGATCTCCCGAACAACCTTCCTGCATTCCTAGTATTCCTACATCGAGACCTGCTTCCTTCATCAGAGAGATGGTTGCCCTGGCAACCTTCTGGTTTCGCTCATCGAAGGACGCAGCGCATCCTACGAAGTAGATGTACTCGGCAGGTTCTCCAACCTTGACATCGAGGTCGGAAGCCCAGTCACCTCTCTCGTGCGCCCCGAATCCGTACGGGTTGGAATTGGTCTCAAGGTTACCCAGAGCGACATTGAGTGGCTCAGGGTATTCCATCGCTTCCATCATCAAGTGGCGCCTAGCGTCGGTCAGCTTCGGCACATGCTCGATGTATACTGGGCAAACATCGACGCACGCGTGACAGGTTGTGCAGGCCCATATTGCCTCCTCTGTGAATCGATCAATGATTGACTCCTCGGGATTCTCGCCCTTGAGCAGGATTGGTGCGTGGTCGTTGGCGTAATCTCGGACATCGTGGATAATCTGCATCGGGTTCAATCCCTTGCCTGACTCGTAGGCAGGACAGACATCTTGGCATCGCGCACACGTGGTGCATGACCATCCATCGATAAGTTGCCTCCAACTCAACTGGTTGTACTCCTTCACTCCGAAGGTCTCTATGTCGAGATCCTCCAGTGATACCGCTTTGCCATCCTCGCCGACCGCGAGCGGCAGCATCTTTGCCATCGGTTGGGTGTCGTGGAAGAAGACATTAGGAAAAGCCATCACTAAGTGCATGTGTTTGGAGACTGGAATCAGAACGAAGAAGATGCATATCGCAAGGATGTGCGCCCAGTAAGCGCCGATGACAGCAGTCGAGGTAACACCCTGAGCCGCCACCCATGCTCCTATTGGCTCCCATGTAGCAGACGGTGACTCACCGGCTTCGATGACGAATGAGGTGGTCGTGATTGTCAGAATCAGTACTAGGATGAAGTTCCCCTCAAGTTGGGATTTCCCCTTGAGCTTCTCAGGTGTGAAAACCACTCTACGAGTAAGAGCTGCCAAGCAACCTACCAGAGCAAGTGAGTAGCCGAGTTCTACCATGCCGTTCCATGGGCCAACCAATGATGCGGGTAGGATCTTGCTGGAGAAGGCGTTCGCCGTCGCGAGGTCGAACATGTCACTTGCCAACATCAGGAATCCCCAGAACATCAGCACATGCATGCCGCCGACTATTCTGTCCTGCAGGACTTTTTTCTGTCCGAGCCATCCAGAGAGAACCTCGCTAATCCTCACTCCCCATGAATCAAATCGGTCGTCGGAAGCGCCCACGAGAACCAAGCGAGTGGCAAGTTGAACTTGGTAGAGGAAGAAGGCTAGAGAGGTTCCACCAAGCAGTAGGAGAATGGCGTAACCAGGGATGCCGTAGTAGTCCAATAACAGTGGATGTTCCAACTTAGAGCCCCCTTCCTCCCCCCTTCCACCACTATTGTCCCCTTCAATCAACCGCCGATGCCAAGCGCTATTTCCTACATGTGCGAGCGACTAGCATGGTAGCCGTCAGCGCCCCGGGAAAGGCGATCCTGTTCGGCGAACATGCGGTGGTCTATGGGGAGCCCGCTGTAGCGGTTGCCATCGACGCACGTGTCACAGTGAATCTGACTCCTTGCACAGGCGAGTGGAAGGTGGGCGGAACCCCTCTCGATCCAGAGAAGCACCCTCATCTTGATTTTCTTCGTCGCCAGATTCTTGGTTCAGATTCGGAACCGCACTCTTTCCAAGTCGTCAGCGAGTTATTTCCTGCTGCAGGTCTCGGCTCGTCTGCCGCACTCTCAGCAGCTGCCTGCTCTGCTCTTATCCAAGCCTCCGGAGCTACTGAGTCTGATGTAGTAGAGGTAGCTCGTTTGGCACATTTTGCCGAAGCTTCAGCACAGGGTGGAAGGGCGAGCCCCATAGATACCTCAACTTCGACACTCGGTGGTTGCGTATTTGTTTCCGATCAGCGAGAGTCACTTGCTTCTTGGCAGTACACTAGGTCGCTGACTACACCGGAGGGGGAACGTGAGTGGGAAGTTCATTCCGTCG
>CAXFCF010000016.1:0-10160 GCA_964000875.1 uncultured Candidatus Poseidoniales archaeon | reverse complement strand
GAGGCCTAACTCATCATAGGTTCCGAGCCGCGTCTCAGAGTAGGTGGGTCGTATCTTCTCTACTCCATTGACCGGATTAGAAGGTGAAATCCCTCTGACACTCATAGGATCGCTCTCGATACGAATCAACTCAATCTCAGGAGCTTCCCATAGGCCATGGGATGACGCCCCCTCGTCATGTTCCATGACGAACGTCGTCAGAGGAAGGGTCAACATCAGGAACACCAATGCTAACGAGAGTTGTTTGGCACCCATCCCAACCACTGAGTGTGAACGGGCCAAACTATCACTATATGACTTGGGGTGAGATGTCAACGAAGGAACTCTATGAGTTCCTTGCGAAATGGAATCAAAACCAGTGTCGATCAGCCTTCTCGACAAAGTATTCCGAAGCCCAATCTCCTACCTCATGAGACCAGTCCTCACTGACATCGCCATCGTAGTATGTGTACTCTAGTTCGATGGTCAAACGGTAAGATCCCCAAACACTCGCACCCCCAACCATGAGTTCCAAATCGTCACCGGCAATTGAGGTGTGTGCTGGTAGATTATCACGGTAGAAACGCGTCGAGTTGAGAACATTACCATCCTCGTCCTCGAACACAATCACGACTGTGATATCAGTGATGTCCTGTGTGCCATAGTTGTGTAACTCGGCTAAGACAACATGACCCGGGCCGCTCTGCATGTAATACACATCGACAGTTACCGCGTCGCGTGGAACAACCCAGAAAACGAAAGCAAACGAGGTGAAAATTAGTAGAGCCATGATTATCGATGCGAAGACGACATTGAACGGGCTGACTACCCGGCCGACCTTCTCGGAGACTTCTCGAACTTTCTCTAACGCCTCGTGAGCCGTCTCGACATCTTCTCGACTAACCTGCCTACCTGCAACCTCAACGAGATCATCAGGCACCTCAACCTCCTCAAGTTGAGGATCATCGGGAGACCCGACGAGGTTGAACATGCCTTCTTCCTCTGTCATCTTGAAACCTCAGGTGATCGTCGCGAACAGTGTTACCGCGATGGTGCTTAACGGCTCTGCGAAGAGCCAGTGAGTAGAACTGCTATCGAATCCAGGTACAGCATTCAGCAATGTCAAATCGCTAGTCAAACCATTGACACCCAAAGTCGAAGCTGACGGAATCGGACCTGTGGTCTGAGCATCTATGAGAACTGCTCTCGCATCGAAGGTTTGACCCATGGCTTCGACAGAAACGCGCCCGGTAGCAGCGATTCTACCGCCTCGGACATCAGATACCTCAACGATGGGATAGTAGCCTGCGACAGTATGCGTCTCAATGGTGGCGCTCTGCAGGTTCTCACCTACTGCCTCAACCGACACCATGTACAAACCAGGCATTGCCGGAACGTCAGTCTGTCGGAAGTAGAGACGACCGACGCCATCACCAGAGGATGATACTGATACACCGTAATCTTCGGTTGGCGTAACCGAAGCGTGGCTGGCAAGGTTTTCGGCCAGCATTAGCATGTCACCTCGAGTATTGATTGCCCTCCCTGTTGCGGTGATGAAGAGATCCATTCCACTCCCCGAGGAGGAGAATTCGAGAGTCGGCATTCCTTGGAAGGTAGTATCCTGTGTTATATCGAACTCAAACGACTGTTCGACATCGAGAGTCATTGTGCCGGGAACCCCCCTAATGAACACAGTAAGCGGCCACCACTGTCCTTCAGAGTAGACCTGCTGCTGCATCATCATCGACTCGACACTACGACCGTGAGTCTGCTCTATCTCGGGTACTGTCATCGATAGGTGAACCCTCTGTCCGAGAGCGGCGTTGAGGTCAATCATCCGTGGAACATCGCTGATTAGTGCTTCCGAGCGAATGCCCTCAGCGCGGTCGAGAAGCATGGCGTGAACATAATCGAGGCGATGTGACATCTCATATCGGGCAGTCACTGATGTCTCGGGAATCACCAAATCGTTGATTCGCTCTAGGTCAGACTCCAACTTCAGCGATGTCTCAACACCGGGCTCTAATCCAATGAGTGTCATGGCGAAATCTTGTCCACTGAATCCCTTGACATCAAAGAGAAGTTCCTCACGGGCAGGAATCCAGCCATCCAAATCGACCTCAACATGGTACTTATCTCGTACAGTGAGATTGGTGTACTCAACGAACAGTTCAGTGTTGGGTGGTAAATCTGGCAACCAAGTGCGCATCCTGAAAGCGGTCTTATTCTCCACCTCACCTGCGCGGACGGAAACGCCGTGCAACCAATTTGGATCCTCTAGTTCCATGTCTCCCTGACGAATATCCATTACCATAGTGAACGGAGCGTCTGCCTCTAGGTCTATTCCAGCCGAGAACGAAGTCGCGCCCGAACCGTTGCCAGTCAAACTGGTTGCGAACGAACTCATCATGTCATTGACACCGACTCCGACCTCGGCAAATCCAGCGAGGAAGAAACCCACGCCTGCTAGACCTTCAGAAGTAGAGAGCTCCGGAATTGGAATCGAAGAACCACCGTCTTCGGCAGGGATGGCCGCCTCAAGCGTGCTTGGTAGAGGGCTGATGAGAATTTCACCATTGATACCGAGAGTTGGATCGAGCCAATCGGTCTCATCACGAATGACAACAGCGAAGTCGCCAACATCTTCTGTCACCAAACGCGCCGAAGGCATCCCGTCACGCCCTTCAGCACCCTCGACGACAGGTGGTAAATATCCTAATTCTGCGACGCCGGTTATCGATGCTGAGAGCGAGGCCTCTCCTGTGTCCTGATTCTGCCAGAACATAACATGGTCGCCATCCATCGTCTTCAGACTCGTAGCGTTGCCCATCTGCACGGTAATCCCGCCTATCGGCTGGTCACCGAGCCATGTGACTCCACCGTCGACTCCCATCGTGAAGTTACCCGGCAGGTCAGTGATGTGGACAACCTGTTTCTGATCGCCTTCCCTGCCTGCATAGAGAATCTCAGATATTGTGGTGTCAGACTCCCATGTTACATTGGTCGCACCAACTACGAGGTCAAGATTAGCAGGCTGATTCGATACATACACCGATTGGAAAGCTGCCGTTTCAAGAATCCCTGATGGATGCTCAAGATACATCATTCGTAGTGGATCACCACCTGTGGCGCGTAGATGGATTACCTGCTCATCAGCGTCATTATCGTCAATAATGTGCAATGATGACAGACCACTGTGCTCCATGCTGATGGCAACCGGAACCAATGGTTCAACCTGTCCTGAACGTCCTTGAACCAAACCAAGACCCTCGTCTATTGCCATCATTACATGTGGACCACTGGTCGTTGGATGTGGACTCGATCCTAATTCTAGATGTACCATACCAAGTGACATCGTCTCACGATCGGCAGCTATCGAAGTGTAGAGATCGAGCATTATCTCGCCCCCCGTGCCTGCACCACCTTCGCTACCACCGACGATGTCGACCACAGCCTCAGGAATGCTGTTGACGATGTTCCCTATGTCGATGAAAACATCAACCAAGTTGAGTATGGTCGCATCCAGTAAGGCAGACAAAGGATCGCCTTGGGAGACGCCAACAGAATCCTCGACAGGAGCATCGCCACCAAGTTGGAATGATCCTTGGAGGACGAGTCCTGTGGGTAAATCTTGCAAGTGTACTGAAAGCCTGCGATGATCATCTAACGCACCCTCTCTCTGGAACCATGAGGTATACTGAATCTCGGTAACCGATTGTGTTGCAAACAAGCACACCAATGTCTGGGGTGGGTCGGTTGGGTCTACTGGAAGTGTTGAATCAGCTGTGTTTGGTGTGCTATCGCGGCTGAAGTTCTTAATCGCCAGCACCATCGACACCCGCTCCGGCATCTGACCGGGTAATTCAGGAGAAGACTCGCTTCCAACCATCCGGAAGACCCGCTCAATCTCATCTTCGGAAAGTGTTCCTGAAGGCATTCCACGTAGCCAACCCAAAGACTCCGTGACATTGCCGAACGGTTCGCCTGGACCACTGGTTTGATTGGAGCGGTTCTCATGGAAATGTAAGTGGAGGTCGGCACGCTCATCAGAGTAGTACTCGATGGTGTCCAAACCGCCTTCTCCAGTGACGCCAAATGAAGTGGTGAGGACATCGTCCGAACGTAAGGTAAGGTCGATTACGGCAGGAAGTACAACCGCTTCAGAGGTAGGATGTATGCCAAGATCAATGTAGGCGTATTCCTCTACAGGTTTGTCATCGGCGTTCACCGGTGTGCTGAAATGAACATATCCGAAACCTATCCCAACCGTGCATCGATGGTTACGAGATTCCGCACCATGTTGGGTCACAGGGTCGTAGTTTGAAGGGCAATCAGTTTGCCCAACATTGTCGACATGGATAGCGTAGGGTGCAGCAATCGATGCAATCGAGATGCCACCCTCATCAACGCCACCGGTCACTATACCAGTCAATGCCAACAGGAACGATGTGGTTGCTCCGGATATGTCGAACCAGAATCGTTCGAGACCTACTTCGAGGCTGAAGTCCTCTGGCATCATCGTGAATCTACTGTCGATGACCCAAACATAACTCTCACCTTGACCCAGGGGGTTTAGAGAGTATGCAAACTGCTTCATCAATGAGACTTCGAGGTACTCAATGTGATCCCAAACTGTGGCTTGCGGATCTATTGCTTTGACTGAAAACTCAATCGTCGGTTCTACCCACAGTGTAGTCGGGGGATTGCCTTCGGTTCCCCAGCCATCCGAGTTCGAGGTATCGATAGTCAACCCAACCTCAATCTCCTCAGTGGTATCGTTATCGATTGATATTTCATGCAATAGAGGATCTGAACCAGTCAGAAGACCCAGTAACCCTCCACCAAACAGAGCGGTCTCCGAGAAGTCTACTTCCTCGTAGTGGTCGTAAGTATCTCCGGTTGTGGTCTTGAAGTGTGTCCAAATGACGAAGTTGTCTGCCGTCAACAGTGTGCCCCAAATGTTGTTCGCCCACTCATCTGGATGGTTGTCAGGGCTCAATATCATCTCATATGGAGTTGGATGTATCGGTTGCTGTGGCGTCGTGTCAACCATCTGCAAATTCCCCAGACTCTCCTCCAACCTACCCATCGGATCTTCCTCACCAACAGGTCGTTCCTCTAGCCTAATCTGCTCCAATGCGTTCTCTGCCGAAGCTGATATCCCCGGATCACTCAACTTGTCGACCCTAGTCTCCACAACTTGATCGAGTTCACGCATGATGCCGAAGTCCTCAGCGCTAATCTGTAACTCGGC
The DNA here is from genome assembly GCA_964000875.1 of uncultured Candidatus Poseidoniales archaeon. Classification (GTDB taxonomy): domain Archaea; phylum Thermoplasmatota; class Poseidoniia; order Poseidoniales; family Thalassarchaeaceae; genus MGIIb-Q1. Next base: position 4,927 of record CAXFCF010000016.1, on the reverse strand, counting down.
ACTAGCAACTTGGATTGGAGCAACTATCGGTAGGAGCATGATGAGCGTCAGAGCGATGCCAAAGTGTGAACGCTGTCGCCTGGGTCCACGCAAGATAACGCGTACGCCGGACTCCTCCATGTTCGTAAGTCGAGACCCATGACGCTTCAACGATTTGGTTTCCTGAACACCCAATGCATCGATTGTAGAGTAATGGCGATTTACCGGGAACATAGTTCCCGAAAGTGCGATTCAACGCTCTAGGCGAATTTTCTTCTCGCACTTCGGGCAAGCCACAAGCGCTTCTTCGAGGTTATCCGGCATGTCAACAGCGAACATTTGCGAACAAGCCGGGCAGGACGCCTTGACTGTAGTTACTCCTGACTCTGTAACTGGTGCTGGCACGGGTTCTGAAGTAGGGGTCTCGTTAACCTGAATCTCGCTTGTCTTGGTCGCAGTCTGTGATACTTGACCTGGGAGCATTATTCCTGACGAGCGCTTGGCTGTCTTACCACCTGATTGGGCAACGGGTTCAGAAGCGGATTCCACAACCGGCTCAGAGGCAGGAGGATCCTTCTCCTCACGAGATTTGAGGAAATCGAGGTCATCCATCACATCTTCATCTTCGGACGCCACTGACTTGCTGGTGGCTACCTGTGCCGGTTCAGTCTCATCATCTACGAACGCGGCCAGAGCATCTCCTGACATCACCTGCCCGCTTGGGGCATAACTTGCTCCTGCCAGTGATTCGATGCTGTCACCATAGCTGCCACTTCTGGAGAACATAGCCTTCTGAGACTCTGGATCGATATCCTCCTGCTCTTCCTCCTCTGCCGCAGCAGCCGCCTGCTGGAGTGCAAAAGCCTCAGCAGCCAAGCTTTCCTGTCTCCAGACATATCCTCTCCAACCAGCAATTCCTAGTGCTACAAGAATTACCAATACAGCGAGAATAGTAGCTGGAGATGGCATTCCAGAACTGCTTGCCGAAGAAGCCACCCCTTCTACATCGATGAGGAATTCAACCGACTTGGTGAGACCCGCGTCGTTTGTCACGGTACATACGACATAGGTTGGCTTAGCCGAAGTGAAGGACCAAGTGACCTGCTGACCCTGCGCTTGATCGTCGTTGTAGGTGATGCTGTCACCGTTGCTGTCAACCTCCTTGTCGAAATCCCACGAGTAGTTCAAGCTCTGCGATTCGGGATCGCTCGCCGTTACTGTGAAAGTGACGCTTTCACCAGTCATCGTGGCCGTTACGCCTTGGATATCGCCAACAACTGGTTTGGTTCCGTCGCGAACCTGAATGGTCACAACCGCTGTATCGACATTGTCAGCACCATCGACAACTGTCAGTTCCACAGTGTGGTTGCCAGTTGTATTGATGGAGTGAGTAAAAGATGAGCCGGTCTGCGTGAATGATGCGATGAGAAGCCCGTCAACTCGCCACTCCTCGCGCGATATCTGCCAGTTATCGGTGGAAGTCGAAGTCAGTGTGAAGTTGGCGTCAACATCCCTCTGCCAGACGCTAGAGCCAAGAATCGATGCTGATGGATTGGTCTGATCGCTAACCTCGACCACAACAAAGTCACTTGAAGTGCGCCCATCAACACCAAGCAGAGTCGCCCAGACAGTGTGTGAACCAGGAGTAGAGAAAGTCGTCGTTACTGACTCACCGGTAGCGTCGATGGAGCTATCTTCATCGAAGTCCCAAGTGGTCTGAGTGAGTGATGCCTGATTAGAGAGGTTAGGGGTAGACGACACTTCGATGATTACCTCCTCACCCACATCGACGCTGTTCAAGTCGTCAGAGCTTGATATGGTTGGATTGAGAACTGGTAGCAGAGAGACGCTGACTGTCAAACGTAACTCGGATGCGCCATCGCCACCACCACTGGGTCCAGCCTCGTTGTCAATGAACAGGTAGAGTGGTTCGCCAGCCAAGTCACTGGTCACAATCCATGGCTTGGTCGTGGGTGAGTCAATTGAGAGCAGTTCAGTGCCAGGGACCCAGAACGCGCCACCGCCGCCCATCAGATATGTGTCCTTTTGAGACTCAGTGAGGATGAACAGATCACCAACACCACTCAGTGGAATAGCCGTGATAGACACCTGTGTGCCAGCGTCGAGGGTCAGATGGTCGGGGCCAAGCAGTGCCATGTTGCTGCCAGGAGCTAGAACCTGCAGCGAATCGGTGAGTGCCCAGTAGGAAGTGTTTGGAGTTGAGATTGTGAGATCCACATCGGAAGTGGAGTTGCCCTGTGCACCCTCGCCACTATCACCGGGATGAGCGAGGTTATCGATAATCAGGAACCAGACAGTCTCTGCCCTGTCATCGGGAACCTCCCAATGCCACTCGGCGCTACCGTTGAGAGATTCAATCGATGTATCACCCTCCCACACATTGTCGGATCTGTACGATTGGCTATTCAGATATACATCAACTGAGTTTGCTGCGAACACGAGCACATCGACCGCTTGGCCGCTGATATCGAACTCAAAAGAGATGACCTCCCCGGGGGCGCGTTGACCCAAGTTTACCGAAAGACAGGTTTGCGGATCTAGAGTAATACCAGATTGTAGAGAACTCGTGTTGGTAGCCGGGCAAGGCGGATCTTTGGCTCCCGCATCGAAGGTCTCGATACCTTCGAGATCACTGGGAACTCCCCCTAGCATCAAGCAAAGAGAGAGCGTGAGCACGAAGATTCGAGACACTCGCATCGAAAACGGTGTCTACCTACCCCTCTTCAATGGTTCACCTGACAGGTGCGCCGCCTGAATCATGTTCTACGGAGACTCAAGACCAATCAGAAGAGCGTCGCGCTAGTGCTACCTCGCCGTCCGATTCGACGATGAAGATATCACCTTCGACACAGGCAAAAGACCTCTCAAATATCTCTCTCGCTTCCCTCTCTACCTCGCTCTCGTCCTCAATTCGGGAACTGTAGTGAGTGAGTGCCAAGACTCCCGCTTGACACGCCAGTGCGTGCCGAGCGGCGTCGTGAGCGGTCGAATGATTATACTCGCCCGCCTTACTCTGCTTATCGGAAAGGAAAGTCGCTTCGTGGAGAAGAACATCAGGGGTTGCAGGAAGGCGCTCGAAAATCGATAGCCCTCCTACAGTGTCACCGCTAATCATGACCGAACGCGGTGGTCGTGGCTCACCGCGGAAGTCTGCCGCCACCAAGACCTCACCATCATGGTTCACATCTTCTCCTGAAGCGAGGCTACTAATCTGTGTCTTGGAGAGTCCAAGGCTGTCCGCCTTGGCTCGATCAAACTTACCTACACCTCGCTGGTGTATGGCCATCCAACCACAAGATGGGATGCCATGCTTTGTCGGCACAATCACCAACTCAATCCCATCCAAAGGTTGTACAGGAGAGGTCATGGGTTCCTCGCCCTCAAGAGGCACAAGCACCCAATCGATCTTGTAAGGGAACTCCTCATCTTTGCTGCCTAGTGACATCCATTGGTGAAACAAGATGGCGAGGTCACAAGCATCGATATCACTGTCGAATGGCGGTGATTCACCTGGATTATCCATCACCCACTTCAGCGCCTCCGTACTGGTTGGACCCACAATTGTCAGAGGCTCAGTACGACCATCTAGCGCCATCGTTCGCAATAGAGGAAGGAGACCCCAGCAGTGATCGAGGTGACCGTGGGTCAGTAGAATTGCCTTCACTTTCGCCATTCGAGCGCGCATCCGACTTCCCGCATGGCGTAGCGCTCGATTCTGATCGAGCAAACGCTGCTGCATGCCTTCGCCACAATCAATCAGAATCGAACCACCTGGAGTCATCAGAAAGTTGCCAGACACCGCCCTTCCGTGCGCGAAGCGCGCCGAAGAGGTACCCAGAACATGCAACTCGAACATAGGCTCACCTATCTGGGGGAGGAGCCCATCCCTCATGAACTGTTAGAGGGATTCAGTGGAATAGGAGTAGGAGGGAACCAGCGCAGGACGATGATATCCTCTATGCCTCGAATCCAATGCCATGGAATTGCTAAATGTACGCCACCAACGACCAACGATTCAGGACAGTCGACGACAAACAGGTGAGATGCTGTCCAATGGTCAACCTCGATGACAGCGTCATGGACATGACCAAGCCGCCTCCCGTCGGGAAGGAAGACCTGCAATCCACGCAGAGCAGACGTCAGTGCCTCGGCCATCACACCTCTCGGAAAGTGGGATGCCAAGAAACTTGGGGGTGTAAGTAGACTGTGAAGACCGGTTGGGTAAACCTGAAGTCGAGCCGAGCGAACATTATGTCACAAGTGAGGTAATCACTTGCCACGATTTAGGTTAGCAGCCAAAGATGGGCGAATCTTCTCAGCTCCCTTGCCCTTCTTGTGTAGACCACGGCCACGCTTTCCAGCGCTAGTCTTGCCACGGTGTGCTCGTCCGCGATGACGGGAAGAGTTGCTGATGAACGAAAGGTGCTTGTCAGACTTGATGGATGGATGGTTCGGGTCTACTAAAATGACCTCGAAGAATTTGTTCTTGCCATCCTCACCAACCCAGTAGCTGTTGAGAACCTCAAGGTTAGGGAACTTTCGGCCAACCCTTTCCTCAGCAAGTCGCTGAGTCGACTTGCCCATGGTGATTTTTCGCATACCCATCTTAGACGGCTTCCTCTTCATGTTAATCTTCGACTTGCGAAGACCTCCACGTCGAATCCTAGTGCGAACCACAACTACACCCTGCTTTGCCTTGTATCCCAGGCGACGAGCAGCATCGAGGCGAGTTGGCTTGTCGATTCTTTGGAAGACAGGGTCACGGCGCCATGCTGTCATCCTCTCACGGCGGTAGTCTGCTGGAAGAGCGTCGTTAGGCCTCTTCCAAGTCTGGCGAAGGTGGTGTGAAGTACCGTTTGCCATATCTAACGCCCTCCAAGGCGTCCCGCCGACCTGCTGCCCCTTTATGAGCGAATCGGCTTGTTCA
>CAXFCF010000015.1:0-10185 GCA_964000875.1 uncultured Candidatus Poseidoniales archaeon | reverse complement strand
AAGTCCCTGAAGATAGACCTTGGAGGGGGTGTTGTATCTACGGGTGGAAGGGTAATCAAGGGCGGAGAAGCGTTGGAGTCAATGCTTGAAGAATTAGAATTAGTAATGCTCGAGTCAGACATGGGTAGGGCAGCAATCGAAGAAGTAGTAGAAGCCCTTCGTAACGAACTCATAGGATCCCGCCTTCGCAAGGGTGCGGATTTATCCAAAGTAGTAGAGGCTTCATTGAAGAGAGCCCTCCACTCACTCCTTAACGCTGGATATTGGGATTTCGATGCCACAATTAATCAACTATTGGAGGGCGATGATTCGCCCGTTGTTGTGATGATGGTGGGAGTAAATGGTACTGGTAAGACTACGACTACAGCCAAAATAGCCAACCGTTTGAAGAACAAAGGTCGCAGAGTGGTATTAGCGGCAGCGGATACTTTCCGAGCCGGAGCAATTGACCAATTAGCTAGCCACGCAGAGCGCTTGGATGTGCGTTGTATTAGTAGTCAGAGGGGTGGTGACGCCGCTGCTATTGCTAGAGATGCAATAGAGCACGCCAAGGCGCGTAGGATGGAGATTGTGATAGTAGATACAGCTGGTCGTATGCAAAACAAATCCAACTTAATGGAAGAACTTCGTAAAGTCCATCGCGTTTGCAAGCCCCACCTCGTGCTGTTTGTTGGTGACGCATTAGCAGGTAATGATGCAGTCGAACAAGCCGTAGAATTTCAACGCATGCTGAAGTTCGATGGCGCAGTTCTTTGCAAACTCGATACAGATGCTAAGGGCGGTGCAGCACTATCTATTGCTCATGCCACAGGTAGACCGATAGTTTTGGCAGGTGTTGGACAAGGTTACGATGATCTCAAGCAGTTTGAGCCAAACTGGTTGATAGAGGAGGTTTTTGGATGAGTGATGATTTTTTGCAAAGCGATGAGAGCCAACAGTTCTTTGGCCTTGTTCAGATGTTACAACGTTCCGCACTAGTGGCAATGGGTAGGATGCCAGACCACGAAGGTAACTTCACAGTCAACTTAGCCGAAGCTAAAGCTGCAATCGACTTAATTGCGGTCATCGATAAGCGAACAAATGGTAATTTGGATTCAATGGAAGAGCAACTCCTACGGGGCATAATATCTGAACTCAAGATGGCATTCGTACAAGCACCCCGTCACACAGAAGAAAAGGAGATGGAGGAAGAGGTTGTAGAGGAGTTGAAGAAGACCTTTACAAAACCAACAGAATCACAAGTTGAAGTGGTTTCTCCAGGCAATGATTCAGAGGAGGAGTGAGCGACCGCTCTATTGAAGGGAAACCCCCTGTTGCAATAATCGAGGTAGAGATGATGGTGAGGGTTTCCGAAGTCACCGATGGCGACGCGCCACTTGTTCTCATTGTTGACAACAACCCAATGGCTCTCTATCGATTGAAGGAAATTTTTCTCCAAAGGGGCTATCGTATAATTGAGTGTGAAGATGGCGATAAAGCGGTAGATCAGTTCATCACAGAGAAGCCCGATATTGTCGTACTTTCCCTAGACATACCCTCTCTTGATGGACATATAGCCGCCCTTGAGATGAGAGAGTCTCGTTTCGAGACGAGAATAATTCTAACAGCCCCTCGTAGTAAATCTGAATTGGCAGCCGATGCTGCTTACAGCGCCGGAGCAGTAGCATGGGTAGAGAAGCCAGTTAGTAAGACAAGTATAGACAAAATATGGGATCAAGTCATAGGAAATATTCCAGAGGCGCCAGGTCTAGAAGATCTTGATGATTTATACCCTGAAGTCGAGGAAGAAGAGATTGAAGTTATACCAGAAATAGAGGCACTTCCTCTACCCCCTCCTCCATCAGAACTCCCCCCTCTTCCAGAACCCCCTAAACCCAGGAAATCGAAGAGGGGTCTTCTTTACCTTGCAATTTTCTTGTTCATAGGAGCAGCGGGAGCAATCGGCTACGGACTCTATGACATGGGTATATTTTGATTCAAATTTAAGCAGCATATACTAATGCCAAGGTCCCTATGAATCCAATTGGAAGTGTGAAGAAAAGGCTTGGCCACCAAACTAGAAAAAACAAACATGTCATAACACCCCAACCAAGTCCGCCAGCAACACCTCTAACTAGTGCTCCTTTCATCCCCTCCATATCTTCACTTCCACGCTTGCAGCACCAATAACCTACCTACGACAATGACAAAGTGCTCGGCTCATTGCCCAACGACCAATGGGTAGTAAGAAGAAGAAGTCACCTGAGGAGATGGGAAAACTTCTCCTAACGGGTGGCAGTATAGGCACAATCACTTTCGTGATGGTAATAATACTCTTTTTTTCAGGGTTTGTTAGTGTACCAGCAGGTCACAAAGGAGTCATCATGAACAGCCCATGGGGCCCATCCTCAGAGGAGATTGACGAAGGTTGGAATTGGAAGATGAAGTACATTGTATCTGATATCGATGTCAGGCGTTACAATATGCAGACCACCGAGATGGTAGATTATGACAGCGTCACAGTGAGATCTTCAGACAATCTGAATGTGGTGATGGATGTATCTCTAATCTATGAGTTTGATTCTACTAAAGTAGCTGACATATTTATTGAGAATCAGAACATATACCAGATAATCAATAACAATCTTAGGAATACTCCTCGAAACATAGCCGCTAACTACACTGGTGAGTTTATCGGTGGCGAGGGTCGAGCTACAGTCGAAGCTGTAATCGAAAATTCAATCAGATTGAAATTAGCTGATTATGATATCATTGTTGATGACTTCATGATACGCGATGTCGATTTACCCCAGGCCGTCGACGACGCTATTGAGGAGAAAAAGGCTGCAGAGCAGCAGGTAGTTACCGCGAATTACACCCGTGAGAAACTTCTGATAGAGGCCGATGCACAACGACAAGTCCTTGAGATAGAGGCAGAGGGAGCTAGAAATGCCACCGTCATTGAAGCCAATGGTTCTGCCGAAGCAGTACGCATAGTTGTCGAACAACTTAAGGCAGCAGATCCCGAGATGAACAATACGATGGAAGCCTATCTTACTTGGCTATACACACAGGCGCTGACAGATCAGAACAGCAATATCCAGTACATCATAGTCACAGATGGCGAAGGAACTCCGATAATGATTGATGTAGGTACGAACAACCAATCATCTTGATCAGAACCAGAGTCCGAATAAGCCGAGTACTCTACGCGCCGATGCTATGATTAGTACTACGACAAGGAACCTCTTGACCCATAATTGAGGAACTACTGCTGATCCGATTCTAGAACCAAAAATACCACCAATACCCACAGCTACAAGGAAGTAAACAAGGACATCGATCTCTAATACGATTTGACCAGAAACCGCTGCACCGCCGAGCCCTGCGAGCGAATTTACCCAAATGAATGCGGCAGCGGTGGCGGCCGCACCTTTCGGCGTTGCCCACCCTTTCAACATCAAAATAGGAGAGAGGAAAATTCCCCCCCCAACTCCTATCATCCCACTAACCATTCCAATTCCTGCTCCAGTGGGTATCGCAATTTTACTCTCCAAGTGAGATGTATCAGACACATCATCACCACTACTGTCTACCATCAACCTCCATGCTGCGAGCAATAGAATAACAGAAAGGAACACATCGTATATTTCTCCATCAACCACCAAGTATCCACCCAAGAATGCGAAAGGCACACTCGCAACGATAAACAATTTTGTTATTGTGAAGTCGTGATGTCCTTCCCTTCGGAAGTGGTGAAAAGCAATCCCTGCCACAAGTAGATTGAGAATCCAAGCGTGCTGCTTCAACCAAGCAGCATCATTACTCGCGGCGAAAGAACTCAGAGACAACACAGCAAGATAGCCTGAAGCACCACCATGTCCAACACTAGAATAGAGCGCAGCGACAATCATGAGACTCGCGAGAATCATGACCATCCCGGCATCAAACATTGAGTTAGGCTCTACTAAACTCAGTTGTTAGACTTGCGACGCCCTCAAACCAGACTTACTCATGCGAACCCCATGGAGGTAGGCGTCACCCTCGAGAGAGCCATAGAACTAACCAGCTCTATTCCACTACCATATTCTTTCGAATCAATTCCCCTCACTGAAGCGAGGGGTAGGATCACTTCCGCGCCACTTCATTCAATGGTTGACGATCCAAGATTTGACAACTCAGCGATGGATGGTTTTGCAGTTCGAGCTACAGACTGTGATAGTGAATCATCTACTCTATCAATAGTCGGAATAAGCCAAGCAGGCAACCCAGCGTTACCATCAGTTGGAGTTGGTGAAGCTTGTCGAATAATGACAGGAGCTAAGATTCCCCCAGGGGCTGATGCAATAGTGATGATAGAAGACACAGAGATAGAAGATAATGTGGTAACTGTCACCGGCCCCGCTCGACCAGGATTCATCCGTAAACAAGGTGAAAACTTCCGATTTGGTGATCAAGGGCTACCAGCGGGTACCTTACTTACTCCATCTAGGATAGCGATGGCAGCAGCCATGGGTCATTCAGAGATTCAAGTAGTAAAGAAACCAAAGGTTGCAGTCATAAGTACGGGGGATGAGTTGTATGAACCCGGCGAACCACTTACTGATTCCGGGATATATGAATCGAATACTAAAGCACTTGTTGGAATGTTGGAGGTAATGGGTTGCGAAGCCACCAATATGGGAATTGTCGAAGACAATGAATCAACTCTCAGGCTTACATTGGATAAAGCAACAGAGGGACATGATCTAATCATAACTAGTGGCGGTGTTAGCATGGGTGAATGGGATTTAATTCGTAAACTCATGGAGAATGAAGGCGACATATCCTTTTGGAGGATTAAGATCAAACCAGGAGGCCCCCCTCTATTTGGTACATGGAAGGGAACTCCATTGTTTGGACTCCCCGGTAACCCAGTAAGTTCCCAACTCGTTTTCTTGACAGTTGTCGCACCATATCTTACACATTCATTTGCTCATGATGACAAACATGGCCCGAGCCTCGCCGAAAGAGTTCATGTAAAATTAACAACTCCTCTTAAGGGCACACCCAACAAATTAACGATGCGCCGTTTGAACATATCATCGACACCCCAAGGATTAGTTGCAAACGCACCCAACAACCAAGGTAGCGGAAATGTAGCTAGCATGGTTGAATGTAATGGATTATCACTACTCCCTGCTGGTTCTGATGGTTCTGTTGGCGATACTATTGAAGCCCTCTGGCTCAATAAATGACGAACAATGATTCAGGCATCACCTCCGGACATGTCTAAGAACAGCGGTCAACCGGTTGAATAGTCAGGTGTCGCCGATGTTGGATGGGAAAGGAACACCCCGCCGAGATGACGGCTGGATAGTCGTCCGCGGCGCTAGAACTCACAATCTACAAGATGTAGATGTCCAAATTCCGCGCGGGCGTTTTGTAGTGATATCAGGTGTATCTGGTTCAGGTAAGTCTAGCCTCGCCTTCGACACCTTATACGCAGAAGGTCAACGACGTTATGTAGAGTCTCTTTCAGCATATGCGAGGCAGTTCCTTGGACAGATGAAGAAACCCGATTGTGATAGCATTGAAGGTTTGTCACCTGCAATATCCATTGACCAAAAGCAAGGATCTCACAATCCTAGATCTACAGTAGCGACGACCACTGAAATTCAAGATTATCTTCGCCTTCTCTATGCTAGAGTTGGCAAACCACACTGTCCTGAATGCGGTGAAGAGGTGGCTCGAAGAACGGTCCAGGAAATAGTCGATGACATGCTCTGGAGAATGGAAGGTCACGCAGTCGCAATTTGGTCACCAGTAATCCGTAATCGCAAGGGCACCCACTCCGAACTCTTCCGCCAATTAGTAGAGCAAGGTTTCCTAACAGGTAAGGTGAACGGTAGAGATTCTGAGTTTGATGAACAGGAGCCATTGGAAAAGAATCTCAGGCACGACATAGATGTCAGGATAGACAGGATGAGATTGTCACGTTCGAATCGCCAACGCCTCACAGAAGCTGTAGATTCAGGTATTAGATTAGGTGGTGGTACTGTTGCCATAGAGAGTATATCTGGATGCAAGGATCCATCTTCAGTTGCCAAAGGATCGATGGCGAGGGAGACAAAGGAAGGAGTCACTATACCTTACAGCGAGGAGTTCGCATGTCCGACTCACGGCTCCTTTATGCCCGAAATGACTCCCCGCGTATTCTCATTCAATAACCCATTAGGAGCATGCCCAGGTTGTCAAGGTATAGGGGTTGATCGAGCCTTTTCACCTCAACTTGTAATAGACGGTTCGAGAGCTGTAGATGAGGGCTGCTTTCGACCATTTAACACCTCTATGATGTCGGGTTGGTACAGAAGTCAAACTATTCAACTCTGCGAGCATTATGGTATACCAACAGATGTTCCTTTCGACGATTTAGATGACGATTCAAAGGATATTCTTCTCAATGGTTCTGGATCTACAGAGATTAACTTCCGCTTCGAATCAGCAAAGGGTTCTGTATATCAAATGGTGAAACCTTGGGAAGGTGTATTCAAACGATTGACAAGAACATACCAAGAGACAGACAGCCAGCGAAATAGAAGCCGCCTAGAATCATACATGGTAGATCAACCATGCCACGAATGTAATGGACAGAAGCTGAACCCAGCAGTAAGTTCAGTTACAGTAGGGGGAATAACACTCCCTCAAATTAGTGGCTGCAGTGTTTTGGAAGCTCTGGCAATAGTTCAAAGATGGCGCCAAGGTAATTACGATTCAGATTCATGGGATATGCTTGACAGGGAAATTCCACAGAGTCACTTAGTCAAACAGTCACACCAACTTAGTGATAGAGACCTTTTCATAGGTCGTGAGGTGATTAAGGAGATTGAGTCAAGAATCCGTTTTCTTGCTCTCGTGGGATTAGATTATCTTACTCTAGGTAGGAGGTCTAACACCCTTAGCGGGGGGGAGAGCCAGAGGATTCGCCTAGCAACTCAGATAGGCACACGTTTGACGGGTGTCACATATGTTCTCGATGAACCTAGTATAGGCCTTCATGCGCGCGATAATCAACGTCTTTTATCCACTTTGAGAGAGTTGTGTGAACTCGGAAACACTTTGTTGGTAGTTGAGCACGATGAAGAGACTCTAAGGCAAGCGGATTGGTTGGTAGACTTAGGTCCCGGTGCAGGGAAACTAGGTGGTAAGGTTCTTGTTAGCGGCACGATAGAAGAGTTACTAGATAACGAGGACAGCGTAACAGGCGCCTATCTATCAGGTAAGAGAACCATCCCCGTACCACACGAAAGGGTTGAACCAAATAACAAAACCATCACAATCAAAGGAGCATCAGCTAACAACCTCCAAAATATAGACATAGAATTTCCATTGGGTTGTATGATTGCAGTCACTGGCGTTTCAGGTTCAGGTAAGTCTAGTCTTGTGACTGAAGTTCTCGCCCCGGCTCTATTACGGGATTTACACGGTTCAGATGTTACACCCGGAGTACACGATTCAATATCTGGTTTAGAGGAAATAGACAAGGCAATCGTCATCGATCAATCACCAATTGGACGAACTCCTCGTTCTAACAGCGTCACCTATACTGGTGCTTTTGGGGAGATTCGCAAACTATTCTCAGAGACTCAACTAGCCCGTGAGCGCGGATACAAGCCTGGCCATTTTTCATTCAATGTAAGAGGAGGTAGGTGCGAGGCTTGCAGCGGGGGCGGGTCTGTCAAAATGGAGATGCACTTCCTTGCTGATGTTTGGGTTACTTGCGAGATATGTAATGGGTCTCGTTACACTCGCGAGACATTAGAAGTGAAGTGGAAGAACAAGAACATCCAAGATGTTCTCAACATGTCAGTCACGGAAGCAGTCGAGTTTTTCTCAAGCCATAGGAAATTACACAGGATCCTCAAGACGATTGAGGATGTTGGACTTGGATACATTAGATTGGGACAACCAGCAACCACATTATCAGGGGGGGAGGCTCAAAGGGTGAAACTTGCAACTCAATTACACAGACCTGCCCGTAAACACACCGTTTATGTTCTGGATGAACCAACAACAGGTCTTGCCCTATCAGATGTAGAGCAATTGATTGAGGTGTTGTTGCGAATACGATCTAATGGTCACACAATCATCATCATAGAACACCATCTCGATGTAGTAAAATCCGCTGATTGGGTTATTGATTTAGGGCCAGAAGGTGGAGAGGGAGGGGGACAATTAGTTGCTCAAGGAACACCTGAACAAATCGCATCAACAAAGTCATCCCATACTGGCAGATATCTCCGCGGCATACTCTAATTTTGTAGTGGAAATGGGTGGATGCCTAGCCGCTTCATTGATGGACGGCCGTAAGGCCGTCACAAAAGAGGAGGAGACGGGATGTCCGCCACGCAACTCCACAGAGTAGAGGTAACACCCAAGTCGTTCGCAGGACTGGTCGACACTAGAGGAGAGTCAGTTCGCCGTCGTTTAGCAGGTGACCAAGGCATTCACATCGAAAATGTCCGCAGCATCGTAGGGTACCTAGTGAAAGCAGATTTGAAACCTACTCAGGCAGACAGGATGGTCAACGACTTATTTTGTGATCCTGTCATTGAGCACGGTTCTGCGAACAACCCCATGCTTGATGACACTACTTTGTTTCCTGTGACTCCAGATATAGTAATCCAGGTCGGATTCAAGCCCGGAGTAACTGACAATGCAGCTCAAGCTGGCTTAGATGGTTTCAAGACACTTTTTCCAGAAGAGGGTAAATCGGCAAGCGTTGCGACTACGATGACCTACGCATTCTACGGTGTCCCTGAAGGTATAGAGGGGTCATGGCTTGCGTCCCAACTTCACAACCCAATGATAGAGAGGGCTGCAATAGCAGAGAGAGATGCATGTAATTCTGCTCAATGGCCAACCCTATCTTATCCAGATAGACCACCAACCTTGTTTGAGGAACCAGCAGTCATAGACTTGGAAGTAAGTGACGAACAATTAGTAGAGATTAGTGACACAGGCCTTCTTGCATTGAATTTAGAAGAGATGCAAGCCATCCAAGCGCACTACAGAGATTCTGAAGTAAGGAAGACGAGAGAGGCTCTTGGGCTCCCCCCCACAGCCCCCACCGATGTCGAGTTAGAGTGTTTAGCGCAGACATGGTCTGAGCATTGCAAACACAAGATATTCGCCGCCAATATCCACCATGTAGATACGGATACTGGAGAGGATACAACCATAGATTCACTGTTCAAAACCCATATTGTAAAACCAACTCTTGAGATTGGCGAAAAGGTAGATTGGTTACTCAGCGTATTCCACGATAATTCAGGAGTTATTTCTTGGAACGACGAATGGAGTCTTTGCATCAAGGCCGAGACACATAATTCACCGAGCGCATTGGATCCATTTGGTGGAGCGATGACGGGGATAGTAGGAGTTAATCGCGATATCTTAGGGACTGGATTAGGTGCGCGCCCAATAGCCAATACAGATGTATTCTGCTTCGGGCCACCTGACTTCGACGGCCCATTACCAGAAGGACTGTTCCATCCCTCCAGAGTATTCCGCGGAGTACACGCTGGCGTCAGAGCAGGCGGCAATGAATCAGGAATTCCAACCGTTAACGGTGCGATAGTTTTCGATGAACGATATCTTGGAAAACCACTCGTATATTGTGGCACAGTTGGCATTATGCCACGATTACTTCCTGATGGAAGAGAGAGTCACGACAAGACACCATCTCCTGGTGATGTCATCTACATGGTTGGAGGGCGAGTTGGTAGTGATGGTATACACGGAGCGACCTTTTCTAGTCTCGAATTGACTGAAGAGAGCCCTAGTTCAGCAGTTCAAATTGGTGATCCAATTACTCAGAAGAAGATGGTAGATATGTTACTTCAAGCCCGTGATGATGGACTGATTCAAGTCATCACAGACAACGGCGCAGGAGGTCTTTCTAGTAGCATAGGTGAGATGGCGGAGCTGACAGGGGGAGCGAATATCGATTTGTCTGTAGTACCACTCAAGCAAGCAGGCCTTTCTTCATGGGAAATCCTCGTTTCTGAATCTCAAGAGAGGATGACAGTTGGCGTTAGTCCGAAAGACTGTGAAGCCTTTGAAAAATTAGCAAACCTCCATGAAGTTGAAGCGACAGCAGTTGGCACTTTTACCGACGACGGGAAATTCCATGTTATGTATGGTGAAAAGAGCGTCGCTTCAATA
>CAXFCF010000014.1:0-10624 GCA_964000875.1 uncultured Candidatus Poseidoniales archaeon | reverse complement strand
CGAAAAGATCTCAGAATATGGCCTGGGTTACTGCTCTGTAATCGGGGGCGTCGGTGAGATATTCCCTCTGAAAATCGCATGATAAAGCGACTCTCCTAGCTGTATTACGCATTGCTACAGTGTATTCCTCTATAGTCTCTCGACAAAGATCCAAGAACTCTCCCCTATCGTATGATTTCATCTTGCGGCCAGTGTTCTTCTCAACCGTGAACTCGATGTTGATACCATTCCTATCAACTCCCCAAGGGAAGTAGACCTCCTTGCCCATAAGCCTCTGTGACCTAGCTATGACATCAATCATCGAATACTGAGCCACGGCGCCTATGTGCCATGTACCACTCGGATAAGGAGGTGGGGTGTCTATGACGAAAATTTCCTTTCCGGAACTAGGGTCGAAGCCATACCTTTCCGAATAGGCATCTGAATCCGCGTAGTGCTCTTCCTGAATCCTCTTCTCTAGGTCAATCGTCCAGCGTTTCTCAGGAATTCTAGGTTTTGGCATTCATTTCCCACCAAGGCCCCAAGCACAGTGAACAGTGTGGGTCCTCTGACCTCCGGCGACTCGTCTTCGTTGAAGAGTCTGCCGCTCGGCCTAAGGCCGAGTCGAAAGAACCGCATCCAATCTTCATCCAAAGGATGACAGGTTAAAGGAGAGAAGTTGGGCAGGCGGGCTCAAGGTGGTTACATCACTCAGGATGAGCCTGAAGAAAAAATCCCTCGCGATGAGGGCGGCCTGGCCGGTAAATCCGCCATCCAAACAATGACTGAAACCGTAAAGGGGGCTCTACAAGAATTCGATTCCGAGGAAGCGATTGATGCAATCCTCGCAGCACCTAGAAGGTTGCAGAAGGAATTACGGAAGATGACTGTATTCGGTTCATTGACAAGATTCCCAGCACCGACTGTAGCGATATGTGTTCTAATCACTATGTTCTTCCTCTTCCACTCTGGAATCTTGGACCAATGGACTGGACAATCGAGCATCAATGTCAATGGTGACCTCGAAGTGTATCTTCCAGATGGATCATCGGTGAAGGAAGACATCGCAGAGATTGAAGAAGATTGGACAACCAACGCTATGATCATCTATGTCGAATCAGAGAACCAACCAGCGACGAATGTAGAGATTCTCAAACAACTAGACACCATCGAACGTAAACTGAATCGTGTTGTTTCAGACAGTGGCGAAGAGGATGGCATTATCTACGTACTATCCATCTCAACGGTAATCAAAGAAGTAAACTCGTCGGCACCACGTGTCGCGAAAGCTTTCGTGACCAACGCCTTTGGTGACGATAACCTCTCGCAGCAGATCAACGAACAGATTGACGATCTTGGAGACACCCTAGGTGGTTACAGCATACCCGAAGAGCAAGCAAGGGTGAATCAAATAATTGGCGAGTTGCCAGAGAACGCTCGAAACAAGCTCTACCGTGATGTCGGAGCTGGTGCCTTGGATACCGTCGGTTTTCCAAATCGTGCGGTAATCGTAGTTGGTGTCGTAGACGAGGACTTCAGTGCCAGTGAGATTCCTGATGTTTGCAAAACTGGTGGACAACGAGAAGCGGAAGCATACACTGACATCATCACCTACACAGAATGTTGGATTGAACAAACTGCTTTTGAAAATCAGTGGAATGAGGGGCAGTCTGATTGTGTCGACAAGCCTGATGATGAGAACTTCAGCGGAGTTCAGTGCCTTGGGCTGAAGATGACATTGACCGGGCCTGTGCCAATCACCAACTCTGTCACCAAGTACTCATTCGTATTGTTCTGGCAGATATTCCCGCTCGCCGTCGTTGCTGTTGCACTCGGCCTCTTCATGTTCCATTCCGATGTCATCCAAACGGGTAGAGTAAGGCCTGTTCAGGGAATCAAAGTGGTAATCATATCTGGCCTACCAACCCTATGTTCAGTTTGGTGGACATTAGGTCTGATTGGCTATCTAGACTACGAAGTCACAATGACTGTCATAATCGTCGGCCCGATTCTGTTGGCACTCGGAGTTTCCTACGGATTACACATCACCAACCGTTACGCGGAAGAAACCGGGACGCCGGAAGAAAAGATGGCTGTCGCCCTACAATCCACAGGGCGAGCAGTAATGCTCTCTGCGATTACCACCGTTATCGGTTTCATATCCTTGGTTTCAACTCCTATGAAGCCTATACAGACAGTAGGTATATCCCTAGCTGGGGGCATTGTTATCGTCTATATCCTGACCATGGTAATGGTGCCCAACCTAACCATGTTACTCGACTTGAAGAAGCCAAGTCACCCACCACCAAGAGTGGTCGAATACATCGTAAAACAACCGATTAAGTGGACCAAGGTAGCATTGAGTGCCTTCATCCTAGCTATGCTAATATCATCCATCTGGGCAAGACCACAAGTCGAGGAAAACATCGACTTGCTAGACATGGCACCAGAGGGAGAGCCGCCTATACTGAAGATGAAGCAGTACTCTGAGGAATTCAATGCTGGCCAAATAGGAATGTTGCTAGTTGAGGGCTATGTGGCTGGAGATCGAGAGGACGAAACCGCGGAGAATGACGATCCCTTCGCAAAGCTACAGGACATAGAGATACTAGAAAACCGAACTGACAGGGTCGATAGAACAAACGCAGTTTCTATAGTCTTCCTAATGAAATCCGTAGGCGTATCAGTCAATCTGAGTGGAACCTCGGTGCTACCCTTCTGTGAGTTCCTACCTGGTGGCGCAAGCAACGAGGTGTGTAATGTCATCTTCGACCGAGAAGAGGAACAGGACGCTACCTTCTGGCGCGTGTTGAACACCTTCAATACTGAAGACGAAGCGAACAAGCGAGCCCAGATCTTCCTACTGGATGTATTCTACGCTTCGCTAACCGATGAAACACGGCAACTGTTCATCAACGAAACATATGAGAAATCACTGATTTACATTGACATGCCATTCATGAATGTCAAGGACACCCAAATGGCTGTAGACGAAGTCAACATCTATGCAAACCAGAACTATCCGGGAGGGATAGATTCCTCTGACCTAATTGGAGTTGCTGCCGTGACCATAGCAGTGAACGACCTAATCGTAGGATCACAGTGGAACTCGCTCGCATTCGCACTCGGTGCAACTGTCTTCACCCTTGCCCTAGTGTTTCGGGATCCGAGATACGCTATACTGACAACTTTGCCTGTAGTTTTCACTGTAGGTATGCAATGGCTGGTAATGCAGCAGATGGAAGTCACTATGTCTCTAGTTACGGTGATGATAGGTTCGATTCTAGTTGGAGTCGGTATCGATTTCAGTATCCACATCGCCAATCGTGTTCGAGAATTAGGGGGCACATTGGAGGCTATTCAAGAATCTTGTACGACCACTGGGATGTCTCTATTCGAAGCTGTGCTCGTAACTTGTGCAGGTTTAGCAACTGCTTTCTTCATCCCCATCCCTGCGCTGAAACCTTTCCTCAAGGTAATCATCATCCTCCTAGTAGTTGCTGCTTCAAGTGCATTGATCTTATTGCCAGCTATCTTCGCATTCATGGTAAAAAGTGGCATTGGTTTGACAGGTGGATCCGCATCTATGATTCGGGCATCTCGCCTCTTGGCTAGAGGAGAGGACGAGGAAGTAGTTCTGGGTGGTGGCAGCCGTAAATCAGACCTCGACGCGTGGTGAAAGAGATAAGGTTCCTTCACCCCGTGGTGTCCAATGACCTCCTACTGGCTGATGAAGAGCGAACTAGATGTCTACCCCTACTCACAACTAGTGGAAGATGGTTGGACTCATTGGGATGGGGTAAGAAACTACCAAGCGCGCAACATGATGCGAGATGACATGAAGGTAGGTGACCTGGTTCTTTTCTACCACTCCAACTGCAAACCTCCACATGTTGCCGGTGTTGCCAAAGTCATCAAGCAAGGATATCCTGACTTCACTGCCCATGACCCTAATTCAAACTATTTCGACCCGAAGTCAAGTGATGAAAACCCTCGCTGGTCGATGGTTGACATCGAGCCTGTAGCACTGTTCAAGGAACAAGTGCCGCTACATGACCTTAGAGAAAACCCGGCTCTAGAGGGAATGCCACTGCTGCGTAAGGGGCAGAGGCTTAGCATACAGCCTGTTGATGAAGCACATTTCTTGGAAGTGTGCCGGATGTCGGGAACCGAGGTGTCCCCATGACATATGGGGATTCAGAACCAACCATTTCCGCCGCCAAGAGAGCACTGGACATTGAGTACGCAATCCGTGATGTAGTAGTACCTGCAATGGAGTTAGAGAAGCAGGGTCATGAAATTATCAAACTCAACATCGGTGACCCATTGGAATACGAAGGCTTACCCACTCCTGAGCACATGAACGAAGCTTATCGTCAAGCTCTCACCGAGCAGAGGAACGGCTACTCTCCATCCTACGGAATCCCCGAACTGAGGAGTGCTATAGCCGAGGAAGAGACTTCTAAGGGATGGGTGTGCATGGAGGATGATGTATATGTCTGCACTGGAGTTACAGAAGCGTTGCAGATACTCTTCGCCGCATCGTTGGAAGCTGGAGAGAAGGTTCTGGCACCTGGCCCCCACTACCCGCCATACATGACCTATCCACCACTGTTTGGAGCCAAGACAGTTGAGTACAGGTTAGATCCCGATGATAATTGGAATCCCGATTTCGATGACATCGCATCAAAGATGGATGACTCAGTAAAGTTACTCGTAATCATCAACCCGAATAATCCCACAGGAGGAATTGCTAGCAAAGAGATGTTAGAGAAGATGATTGAACTAACTGAGCAATGGCCACAATGCACGATAGTTGCTGACGAGATATATGACGCCCTGAACTTTGATGGAGACCACCATTCATGCGCAGCGGTAGCTTCTAGAATGTCTTCAAGAGTTCCAATCATAACCCTAAATGGAGTCAGCAAAAACTTCTTTGCCCCAGGTTGGAGAATCGGCTATCTGGCAATCTATGACCCTTCAGGTAGATTCGTCCAAGTGAGGGATGGAATCGAAAGGTTACTCAGAGCGAGGCTGTGCGCTTCGACACCTGCACAGTATGGATATCTAGCCGGATTACGCGGAGATCGATCATGGCTGCAGGGATATCGCGATAAGGTCCTCCAGAGAAGGGACTACTGTCTCGAAAGAATCGCAGAGATTGACGGAATCGAGAGTGCTACTCCTGGAGGGGCATTCTACCTGTTCCCTCGCTTGACCCATGCAGCAGTCGAAGACGACAAGCGCTTCGTACTCGATTTACTCCATCAGGAAAAGGTGCTACTTGTACATGGTTCAGGTTTTTCCCCAACCCTTGGAAAGGGATTCGTCAGGATTGTCTACCTAGCTAATTTGGAGATTCTAAAAGAAGCGTTTGACCGCATAGAGAGGTTCCTTAGGAACCTATGATGGATTTTTGTTACCTGCTTACAGACGAATAACTTTGGTTCCGGGACGGCACAATCGATTAGAACCAAAGCGTTCCAGAGGAGAGCACATGAATCGATTTGGGAGGAGAGGACTCTGTCTCATCGCCTCGTTTCTGTCGGTCTCTTTCCTATTCTCGTCCACGGTATCCTCCGAACCCACCATAGTAGATGCATCCGTTTTCCAACCCACACTGATGATACCTCTTGCGATCGCCATTGTAGTGGCTCTTATTCTTTGGAGAATTCTACTCCCTCTCGCACTTTCTAACCTTCAGGTCGCTTTCGAAATCGATGATGATGTCTACGAAGTACACCGATTGACGAAAACTAAAGCAGATGTGTTTCAACTGCTGAACGAGAAGGGCGTCGGGGTTGGAACCATCGCCTATCTCTTGGCGATGACCGGTATATTGCTGATTGTTTGTGAATTGCTAATCGGACCAGCCACATTCTACCAACCGGTGATCTACATCATGTTGATTCTGATCACTTTCCCAATTGTCATATCGCCGTTTGTGACTCTTTATGCACAAATATCCGCTACTGATGGCTCCGACGCCAATCAGGGGGTTTTCTCCAGGTTGTACGGCATAGGTGCGACCGCGGTATTCGTATTAGCCATGACCGGGGTAGTACTATTCATCGGTTACCAACGCTCTGGACAAGGTTCTGATGAAGAAGAATTTGTCAGATGGATTGGGTTTTCGCTGCTAGCATTCATGTCACCGACTATTCTTGCATACGGCAGAATAATGGGGGCATCTTGGAACACTCTGGTAATCAACAAAATGAGGACCTTGAGGGGTGTGAAGACCGCTATAGACCCTGACCCTCCCGGACTATTCAAGAGATTCACGGCTCTAATCATCGTCATCTTTCTGGCCACCATGCCATTGGTTGCTATCAATGGAATTGTCACCTTGGTATACATAATTCTGGAAAATCCCGTAGATGCTAATTCTATGTTGGATCTAGGTGGCATCGTCGGATGGGAAATTTACCAGACAGTAGAGGACAACCCGGCATTGCAGAAAATTATCTCCCTGAAGGCTTTGGAAATTACTCTCGCATCATACCTTATGATGAATGTAGCAGTGGTTGGGTTAGCATTCATCTTTGAGTTAACTCGAAACCTGTTCCTTGGTGGGCAGACCTTTGGAGGAACTGGTGGTGTCATCCTAGCTCGACCGAGGGAAATCCGAAGCGAGCGAAATGTGCAGGGAAGGGTTCTATTCTTCGGCTTAGCCGGTTTCAGTGGTTATTCTGTCCTACTCCTCATTCTACAGACATACAAGGAGTTCAGCCACTTAATGCCATATGGGGAGAGCTCGCCTTTCCTCAGAGAAGAGGTTCTATTGGCTGAAACCTGGCAATTCATCGCCGCTGGACAAGCTATATTCCTCCTAACATGGATTCTCTCAATTGGTAGGTTCGATCACCTTCGCAACCTTCGATTCGATCTCAACCCAGACGAAAGACGAGAGGGAGTAATCCTTGCCGGAGGAGGTGATTGGATGAGAGAATATGTCTCTACCGCCGCTTACAAGGATGACATAGACGCTTTGAGAAGGTTCCAGAGTGACGCCATCAAGGGAGATCAACTGGTTGTACAACTAGAGAAGAGTAGGGCTAGAATGCTTGAGTGTGCTTTGCGAGGACTCTGGCCAGAGGCAATCGAGAATGCCAGGAAGTTGCTTGCCCAGCAAGGCGGAGAAGATGATGAAGCGAGGATGATTATCGCTGCCGGTCACATAGCATCTAGAAGGTTAGACGCTGCTAGAGAAGCTCTTCGTGGACTTGAGCAACCTGAAGGTTATGATGAACCGGAAATTCTAGCATTTGTTGCCGAATGGATGGATCCATGGGCGGGCAAGGTTTCGGAAGACGACTTCTACGACTGGGAGAACATCTCCAGCCTTGACAACTTGAAGGAAATTCAGACTAGATTACGCAATTGGGAACCAGACACTGAGATTGACACGATGCATCGTGACCCTCTAGCAGTTCAGGCCATGGTATCTGCAGTTGCAACATTGAGGGCGCAGCGCCAACATGAGAAGGCGCTTGATCTATCACTTGAAGCGATTAAGAGAGACCCTAACTCAGTTAAGGCAAGAATTGCGACATCACTGTGTCTAATCGATTCAGGAGATTGGTTCGACGCCCTAGATGTTTTCGAAGAGTTGCAGATGAACTCTCCCGACGACCCACGCGTGCACGCACTAGGAGCCATACTCGGATTTGCAGCACCTGCCAACGAAATGGAATCTGCTCTTGTCAACTTCGAGGAAGGAAGAAACAGGAAGTGGGTCGATGAAGCACCAGTCAATCCGATAGCGGCTTTGACAACTAAGAGTGGCCGGGACGAAGCGATTAACGCTAACCTGATGATTGTCGCTCACGAAGCTGTGGAGCGCCTTGTTCCACCGAGGTATAGGCCTTCTCTGGCTTGGAATTTATTCAACCTACTTGTTCTCGCTCCAATGTGGATGTTCGCAGGGATATTCACCTCAACTCGAACCGAAATTGATTTACTGGCATTAGGGGTTACTTTGAGCCTCGCTCTGATGCATGTGTTCTGGCTGAGATTCAGGAGACAGCAGAGGAGAGTTATCAAGCATCGTGACCAAAAAGCAATGATTGTTTATGAGAGGATGCTGCGTCGAAACAAGGTCAATTTTGACAAGGATAGAATACCAGTTGGTACTCACTTACTAATGAGTGGAATCCTAGTCACTATCAATGGTGTCATCTACGATCTAGGGCTCCCTGGTTGGCTGGTAGTCAGATCCCCCAAGGATTCCGATAAGAAGGTCAAGAATCACCTTCTATCAAGGCGTAAGGAGTTCGCCAAAGAACCACTTGCAAGGTGCACTCCATTGCCTACTGAATGGTGGAACAAGCGACCAAAACCTGTTGACAAGGAACAGCGAGCACTTGAGAAGCTGATTGGGCCAGCAGCATACAGAGGAAGATCCGCACGAGCATCATTCTCTGAAACTGAGACTGGCAAACAAGGAGATAGGGTCCCAATCATGGAGACTTCCACAGATAAACGCAACATACCTACGCACTCAATCAAAACAGAAGAGGAGGGGCCAAGGCGGCCTAGTAAGAGACCAAACTGAACAACTTAGATTATGCTCGTCAAACCCGAAACATGATACTCACCTTCTGTGACCGTGACCCGTGCCACTAGTGGAAGACGAATCATTCTCTGGCACACCTGAGCTGGTAGCACATCTCGTTCTTGCTTTCCCTGAAAAGAACCCTGGCCTACTTGGAGATTCTGCGGCTTTCCCAGAACCACACATGTTCCTACCTTCATCAGAGTTCGAACTCTGGTTCGGCCAATTAGAAGAAGAAGTGTCTTCTACTCTAGGGAGGAAGTTAGCGCACGCCGTCACCGAAGCAGAGGAACATCGACTCCGAACCATGAGAGCCGAGTTGCCGAATCCAATTTTCGGTAAGAGAAAGAAACAGTTGAATTTCCTAAACTCGCACCTCAATCTAAGATCTCACGGAATGATGGAACAAATGCGTGGTGATGGCCAACTCGAATTCCTTGTGCGCGATAGGTGCTTTGGCCCAATTGCGGCTGGCATAGCCTCGGCTAGCGCCGAGTTCCTAAATCGCAGGAGGTTCAGAATGCGATGGTCAGACGATGGAGGCACGCAAACCAAGGTAACACTTGAGCCAGATCAGCGAGACATACCTCCTGCGACCAAGGTCGATGCTAGATGGAATGATGCTTTCAGCAACCCCATTGGTGGAGAACATCCACTTTCCCTTGCCGTTAAAGAAGGAGATGGGCGTTGGTCTATAGATGGAGTTAAAATTCTCTCAATAAGCCGTGATACCATAGTAAGACTCGAAGAGAGCATTCTTCCGTTCGCTTCCACAATCGAAGATGTACCTACACAGTTCGAATGGGTCGGCGTGAAGGACGATGACAGAAAGGTGGTCTGGAGCGCTATGGCAGAAGCTAGCAGGAAGAGGTTCGAGGCAAACGAAGACTTGGTTTTGGTTGCCGAGGATGACCACTGGATCCATGTCGGGCATAGGTTCCTAGGTAGAGCAGGGCTCGGAGCAGTTACCAAAGCCAATTCGAACGGGCAACATGGTGCTGTCGAAATCACGCTCCCAACAGTGTTCCATCCGGCGATTGTGGCTGGGACTATGGCCGGCGCGTGGGAGCGTGTAGAGGGTCGCCCTGCGAAGTGTGAATGGGTCAACTCGGCGAAAGGCCACACCCTAAGTTTAGCACCTCTACACGAACTCTGATTTGAGACAATCTACATGATGCTCTTAGAGCATCAACCAAACGACCTCAGTGAAACCTTAACTACGGTACCTTGAGTCGTTGGGAAAGTCGAGTTCGTTCGACAGGTGAATGAAATGGCATTGACACATAACCAATGGGCAGTAGTCGCCATCACGGTGACACTCTGTCTGGCAGGAACCTACAGCATATTTGGTAGCGTGATGAGCACCGCAGTTGACTTCGAAGATGGTGCTGAAGACATCTTGGATGATGACGATGAAAAATTCGACGATGAAACGATAGACTCTGATGGCGATGGACTATCAGACCGGATAGAGAGAACTACCCACGGTACAGATCCAATGAACGAAGACACTGATCGGGATGGGATGACAGATGGCTACGAAGTCAATGCTGGATTGAACCCCCTGGACAGTGGTGATGCAGGATTAGAGGATGTAATCACCGAGACCGAAACCGATGGCGGCGAGGACACTGAGGGTGGCGACGACACCTGGCCAGACCCTGACAATGGTCCTTTCGGTGATCCTGACAAGGATGGGTTAGTCAATATGGACGAGATGACTCTTGGAACTGACCCACGTAGGAATGACACCGACGGCGACGGCCTGAATGACAAGTGGGAGTCTCTCTCTACCTTCGAGATGGTCACCCAATCTGGTGAAGTTACCCTGTTCAACCCACTCGATGCCAACTGGGACTGCGTTCTACTGGACGCCGAAGCAAAGGCGAATCTGGAGCAGACATTTGGCGAGGAGAAGTGGGCAGAGATGGCGAACTTCGCTGGGCAGCACTCCTGTGACGCAGTCTTGGACTTTGACTCCGATACATTGCCGAACTTCGCCGAGGAAGCATACGGCACCGATCCACGTTCCGAAGACAGCGATGGCGACCTAGTGGGAGATCAAGTCGAAGTCGCGATGGCTCC
>CAXFCF010000013.1:0-11132 GCA_964000875.1 uncultured Candidatus Poseidoniales archaeon | reverse complement strand
GGGTGTACACCCACCAGCGCGCTGCGCTCCAGTATAATCGCTGAAAAGTATGCAGGAAGAGGAGAGTTCGTCACTCTGGCCAATGGCCCATGTTCGATGTTTAGGAAAGATAAGCTACTGGAAGTAGGGGGTTTCGATCCATCTTGGTATCATGCCGAAGACATGGAGGTCTCGATGAAAATCATCGCATCAGATGGCAAGATTCGCTATGTTCCGGGAGCAGTTGTCAACCATGTTCCTGAGAGTTCAATTTCACTATTCTACCATAAGCGCAAGCGGGATTCCCGCGCACACACCAGAATAGTGCGTAGGTACCGTGGTGTGAAGCATGACTTCACTGGTAATTCCGCCCTCCTGCTGACTTTGTTGCCCACACATCTGTTTGAACTGGTTGCCATACTGATGTTCCTTTCGAACCTAGGGTGGCAGACCGCTAGTGACCCATCGTCCTACATGGATGCCTTGTCTTGGCAGATCTTACTTCTTCTCTTACCCGGAGTTGTCGTGACTACACTTCTAGTCTTCAGATTGAAGTTAATCGATTTGACATCAAGCAAAAGGATTCGCACCTCTATTCAATTGATATTCATCGTAAACTGTTGGTCCACAGCATTGTGGCATGGATTGCTTATGGGTGGGTTAGACGCCCTACTCGGAAGAAACGGCCACTGACAAAGGGCATTGTCACACGACGGTGGCCACATTACAACTCTGCTGCGTCGTTTTCATCTTCGACGAGAGCGAGGTAGCGCAGGCCGAACCCGAATGCAAGTAGTGGTGCTGTGACTGCATAAACGCCGATGTCGACCCAAGCCCAGTGAACGATTGCCCAATATCCGTAGAAACTGAAACCGATTAGAATTAGCCAAGAAGCGAGGGTCATGTTGAGTCCCCCCTCCTCCTTGGTTGAAACCAGACTGGTCCAACCTGGGTTGAGGAAGACTCCCTTCAACCACGCGACAAATCCGCCTTCGACCTTCTGATGGAGAGCCCATGCACCGTATAATGTCCCAATGGTGGCCATGCCGAGGAAGACTGTGTCGGAGTAAGGTCGATAGATCATCTCGGAGTAAGGCTCGTCCCATAGGTAACCCATAGTTAACCAGCCGGCCCAAACGACTTTCCTCTCACCAGCGACAACCGCACCACAGAGGACATTGACGATACCTAGAATCAATCCCCAGACTCCCAGTGAGAACACCAAGGTACCCAAGGTCTGGCTAGGTGACTTGACTAGGTCAAGGAACGGGTTAGATGCGCTCTCACCCTCAATACCGTTGTCGCTCATCGGAGCGGGCGACCGACCCTCCCGTCTTAACGATTCTCAGCGAAATCAAGAGCCCATGTGTAGGGTTCAGAGGCGTGATTGAAGGCGGTAAGAGGCGTTCACCACGCTTTCCATGTCCTCTTCGGCATCCTTCATGATGGCTACTGCATCGATGTTCTGAGGGATGCAGGAGTTGATTCGGTTGCTCCTTCCGTATCTACCTAAGCTGATCGCCTTGGCAGTGATGAGGCCGAGAGAATCTAGATTCTTGACCACATTGTTGACGCTCCGGGAGACGAGTGGTGAGACCGAAGCGTTGTTGCAGCACATCTGGTACACCGAGTACACCTCGCCGGACGAGATGTTGTTGAGGCCGTTCGATTCGTTGAGCAGTACGCTATAAAGAACCAATTTCTGATGGAAAGGCAACCCTGCGATTACGGGAGTGATTTGGTCGAAATCGAGTTGGCTCTGTGCTTGACGCACATGTTGAACCCCCACTACTTCGCCGCCGCCTAACTCGGCTTTTTGGACGGCGATGCGTAACAAGTCGAGTGCTCTCCTAGCATCACCATGTTCCTGAGCTGCGAGGGCAGCACATAGTTGGACGACTCCTGCTTCCAATGCTCCCTCGCGTACGCCCGCGCGTGCACGTAACTCAAGGATATCCTCAATGTGACTCGCCAAATATGGTGAGAACACGAGGTCTTCAGAACCAAGTCGGGAAGCTATTCTCGCATCGAGCATGTCTGTGAACTGTAGGTCGTTGGTAATCCCTATGATGCAGCACTTGGATTGCCTTAGCTGATAATTTAGGTTAGTCAGGAGATAGAGGATGTCATCTCCGTTCTTTTCAATGAGATGGTCTATCTCGTCTAGTACTAGGACATGGACTCCACCCATGTGATCCATGTTCTCTCGTAACTTATCGAACACCTTGTCTGTGGGCCATCCGGTGAATGGTACCAAGTGTTGCCTATCATTGGTTAACGAGTTGGCAATGTGAGCTAGTACCCTGTACTTCGTGTCGACCGTGCAACAGTTAACTTCGATAGCATTGACAGAGCGTCCACTCTCGGCACCCATCTCCAACATTTGGTGGTATACGAAGCGAGTGGCAGCAGTCTTACCGGAACCGGGTTGGCCGTAAAGGAGCATGTTGGAAGGTATGTGACCTTCCAGTGCCTCACGCAGGTTAAATGCCAAGGCTTGGATTTCACTATCTCTGTGAGGAAGGCTGTTCGGAGTGAATCCATGATGAAGCACCTCGCGGTTTTTGAAGAGTCCTCCGATGTCGAGAAGATGCTCGAAAATATTTTCCGACATTTTCTAACACCTTCTTCTTTCTCCTAAACTCCGCCTTGTCTCAGTCAGGGTAGTCCTTGTCTCGGCGGTCAGAGATTATCGAGGAGGTGCGGGGGGGTAATAAGCGTGTTTGCGGCGGCCGTTAGAAAGTGCCCTTTTCCTATCTCTTGACATTGTCTCTCGTACTAATAAAGCCTCAATTGAAAAATGCCTTCAGATGGTGAAAAGTACCTATTGGTGACTTGATTGAGTGGTTTTGTTACAACACAGTTCGCGACTCACCCCGTCGTACATATCTGAAGAGTGGTGGGTGAGGCGAGTTCATCTGTAGTTGTTCCAAAGTGACTACGATACCTAACATTGAACATCTGATCTATGAATCAAAATTTATTCAACTACATTCACGATTATTTTTCGCCAAAGAAAATCTTAGTTTATCGAATTACTCGCCCCTCTGTGATATATTCAATACTTTTTATTCTTACATTTTATGTCATGTCTTCAATTGGATTTCAGCTCCTTTGAAGCCGAATCCCACTCAAAAATATCCCCATCTCTTAGTTGGATTATGTTGTCTGGAAGATTGGAAATAGTCGTATTTCCATCAGTGAAAAGGTGTGTGGCTAGAAAGATGACATCCGGATTTTCATTAGCAAGTTTTGCGACAGTGGTCGGCTTGAAGTGGTGTTCGGTGGGAACCCCGTCAGGAACTCCTACTTCGATGATCACTACATCAGCTTGCTTTACCCGATTACTAATCTCGTCACAGGGGCCAGAGTCACCACAGTGGAGAAGAGTCATCCCACTGGAGTGAGTCATCTGATAACCATGTGGTTCAGTGGCCGGTTCGTGGTTGACCTCGAACCTCTCGAAGTTCCATTCACAGTCACTTGGCAGAGAGCCAGACGGTGACTCGTTGAATGTGACTCTCTCGTCTAAGGCCTGTGTCAGGGAGCCAGGAAAAGCAATCTCTGAGAGGTCTCGCATCCTCATCTCGCCCCCCGTGTGTAGGAATACATCCAGAGGCATCTCGCCATCGCGGTCAGAGATGAATCTCCTGTCTAGGATAAGGAAGGGGAAACCGAAGACATGGTCTCCATGCCAATGAGTTATCAACAGAGTTGAGATATCTGATGTTTCTAATCCTTGCCTCCGTAGTTGTGCCAGTATGGTGGGCGGGGCATCGAACAGGATGTGGTCGTCTAGTAACACTAGGGAGTGGAGCCGTCCATCCGGGCAGAATGCGTTGCCCGTACCCAACAATCGAATCCGAATCGTCATGCTACCTGTCTCGGGATGGGCTTCGGTTCTATGAGGTATCCCCCGGACATCCTAGTCTCCAAGGATGCCTTACTCTAGGACGCCGTCCCATTCGCTTCATAAACAGGATTCGGGACGGCACGCCATCCCATCTAGATGATGGCGTTGGAGATGATGGCACGGTGACTGAATGGAGCAGCAAGAACCCATACCTCGGATCGATGACAGAGAAGACTCTCCTGACTCACCCTGATTCCTCTAAGGAAACTAGGCACCATGTGTTCCAACTGGGCGATTCAGGAATGACCTACAAAGTAGGAGATGCGTTGGCGATTATTCCTCACAACCCCCTCGATTTGGTTGAAGATATTCTGGTTAAGTTGAACTTCACAGGTGACGAGGTGGTGGAGACTCATGCTGGTGAAGTGGGTATTCGTGACGCACTTACCAACCACTACGAGGTGCATAGGCTCAACAAGAAGTTCCTGCAGTCGCTTGAAGAGAAGTTTGCAGATGCAGGCCCCCAGATTTCAGTCCGTCTTGTTTCGCGTAACCGTAGCAATGCGGAATCTGGTGAGCAGGCATTGGAGTGGACCTGGGGAGGCGAAGACGACGATTTCCCAGAGGGTTTTACTCCTCTCGGTTCGATTAAGGATCCATCCCAAACTGTGTGGGAGGGCGCTACAACAGATGCAGACTCGATAGAGAATTACATTTGGAGTAGGGACTATCTGGATCTACTCAACGAGATGCCTACTATTTCGTTCACTCCTCAGGAGTTCGTTGAGACATTAGATAGGCTCAAGCCTCGACTCTACTCAATCGCGTCATCTCCAGACGCTCACCCAGGAGAGGTTCACCTCACGGTCGGTATCGTTCGCTATGAGCACCACGGCAGGAAGAAGGGTGGGCTCTGTACCATCTACATGGCCGATATCGCTCCTTTGGACGAGGAGGTCATCCCGATGTTCATGTCCCCTACTCGCAGCTTCGTGCTACCTCCCTCTGGCGATGTAGACATCATCATGGTTGGGCCTGGAACGGGCATCGCCCCCTTCAGGGCTTTCTTGGAGCAGAGGAAGTTCGACAAGGCGACGGGTCGCAACTGGCTTTTCTTCGGTGACCGTACTGAAACCCACGAGTACCTCTACCGTGATGAGCTTGAGGCTTGGGTGGACGAAGGCTTTGTCCGATTGGACAACGCATGGTCGAGAATGGCGGACAGGCCGAAGACCTATGTCCAACACTTGATGGCTGAAAACGGTGAAGAGATATGGGAGTGGATATCCAACGGTGGCTACTTCTACGTATGCGGGGATAAGCAATACATGGCTAAGGATGTGCACAAGACATTGATTGAGATTGCCGAGAAATATGGTGAGATGTCGGCCGAGGATGCTAAGTCATTCGTCGAGCAGACATTGATGAAGGAAGAGAAGCGATACCTCCGAGATGTCTACTGAAGCTTTCCAGACCCTAAGGGTCTGTATTGCCATCATGCTATTGAACCGGTTCGAACCGTGAGTGTCCGTGTTCGAGAAGGTTCTGATAGCAAACCGGGGCGAGATTGCCCTTCGTATCTCCCGTTCTCTTCGCAAACTAGGATGCCAAGTAGCCATAATCCACGGAAGGGAGGATCGTCAGTCCTTACCGGTTCGATTTTCAGATCAAGCCGTTACCAACTATCGGGACAACCCCCTTGAGTCGTACCTCGATTTCGAGAGCGTCATCGCAGCTGCTAAGGAAATCGGTGCCGAGGCGATTCACCCAGGTTACGGCTTCCTTGCTGAGAACTCCGCCTTCGTCAAGAGATGCGAGGAGGAAGGTATCGTTTTCATCGGTCCTTCATCGGATGTCATTGCTTTGCTTGGTGACAAGATTGAGGCTCGCAAGGCGATGGAAGCAGCCGGTCTCCCAGTTGCTCGAGGCAGCAGCGAACCTGTAGTCAATCCTTCAGATGCTACTGCATTGGCCGAAGACATAGGATACCCTGTGATTATCAAAGCTGCCGCAGGTGGCGGAGGAATTGGGATGCAGATTGTATACGATGAGTCGGAGTTCGCATCGGCTCTCAATCTCTGTCAGTCGAGAGCTCAATCGGCGTTTGGAGACGAACGAGTCTTCGTCGAGAAGTACATCGAAGGGGCGCAACATGTCGAGTTCCAAGTGTTGGCAGACGGCACGGACGCGATTCATTTTGGCGAGCGGTTCTGTTCCATTCAGAGGAGGCACCAGAAGCTAATCGAAGAAGGGCCTTGGCTGACTCCTGAGGTAAGAGAAGAAATTGGTGCGCGGGTATGCGAGGGGGCTCGAGCGGTCGGTTACAAGGGTCTAGCAACCTTTGAATTCCTAAGGGATGCTCACGGTGATTTCTATTTCCTTGAAGTTAATCCTAGGGTACAGGTCGAACACACGGTAACCGAGATGATTACAGGTGAGGACTTGGTTAGTTTGGGAGTCAGGGTTGCTGCTGGTGAGAGTTTACCTCTGAGTCAGCAGGATGTTTTCTTCGATGGACACGCAATCCAATGCAGAATCAATGCTGAGGATCCAGTCAACTTCATCCCTTCACCTGGTAGATTGTGGGAATGCCACTTTCCCGGTGGTTTTGGTGTAAGGGTAGACACGCACGCTCATGTAGGATACGAGATGCCGGGTTGCTTCGACTCGCTGTTGGCGAAGATGATTGTCTGGGCTCCTTCGAGAGAGGAGGCAATTGCAGGTATGCGCGTCGCCTTGGATGAGACGAGGCTCGTCGGTGTCGAAACCGTGATTCCGCTTCAACGAGTTATCATGGATGAGGAGGATTTCCTCAACGGAGACATAACCATTCGATATCTTGAGGAACATCCAGATCTTTTGAGGGGATGAAATGCAAGTAGTCATCGTAGGGAGCATCGCCTACGACGATTTGGAGAGCACTGCTGGGGAGGCACACTCAACCCTGGGGGGGTCAGCCACTTACGCTGGCCTTGCAGCGGCTTTCCACATACGAGGCAGGATGCCAGGAACGAGTACTCTTCCCATTGGTTTGGTTGGTGTGGTTGGCGAGGACTTCCGCATCGGTGATTGGGAGTGCCTTGAGTCGAAGGGTCTAGATTTGAGAGGGGTCGAAAGGCGAGATGGCAGCACCTTCCGCTGGAGGGGTCGATACTCCGGAACGATGGACGAGGCAGAGACCTTGGAGACGCAACTGAATGTGTTCGGGGACTTTGATCCTAATCTTCCGGAGGGTTACAAGTCATGCGACATACTGTTCCTCGCCAACATTCATCCCTCTTTACAAGCGTCTGTTTTGGATGCATGTGAATCAACCAAGATTACGATACTCGATTCAATGAATCTCTGGATATCGACTGAGAAGGATGCCTTGAGCGATGTGTTGCGGCATGTTGACATGGCGATTCTCAATGATGCTGAGATTAGGATGTTGGCAGAGGAAGTTAACCTGATGAAGGCTATCGAAGCAGTTCGCAGTGGCGCTTGCCTTTCTGGAGGTGAAGATGCTGGACGGGGGCCATCGACCTTGATAGTCAAGAAGGGAGAGAACGGAGTGTTGGCTGTTTCTGAATTTGGATGCATAGCCCTCCCCTCCATGCCGACTTCAGATATTGTTGACCCCACTGGTTGTGGGGACTCGTTCGCCGGTTCTCTAATCGCTCATCTTGTTCCAGCGTTGGAGCGTGGACTCACGCAGGAAGACCTGCGCTCCGCACTAATCCACGCTACAGTTACCGCTTCATTCACCCTGTCGGCATTCGGTTCTGAAGCGCTTGTACGTCTCGATAGAGCACAGTATGCCGCTAGAATGGATCGCTACCGCACGATAGTCGGCTTCTAGCCGAGCCGCTTCAGCCCAGCGATTCGTGCTACTGGTTCAGTTGAAGAGACCATCCCAGTGAAGGTGGATGGTCCATTGAGTTTAGCGGTTTCACTTCCGGAAAGGGAAGGCGCCCCTCTCTCACTTCCGGATGAAATTCCCCGAAGTGTCCTGCTTGCAAGATCGTCAGCGATAGCTCCCCCTCCGTTCTTGGTTAACAATCGAAGTCTCTCTTGCACATCCGCTTGCGCATCTTGGTCGGCTCGGAGACGAAGTATCTGTCCACTCAGCATCTCGCTCTCTACGAACAGGTCACCCTCCAATCCATCTTGGTCTCCGTAGACTTCTCGGTAACCGTCACCAGCTCCACGGATAGCTGAACCAATCCTCTTGCCACTTTCTTCGAGTCGCTTAATCCCTGGTCTTACCAATTCGCCAAGCGCTCTGAGCGCTCCTCGTCCTCGTCTTCGCCTTGAATCGACTCTAAGTCGGGCATCCCTCTGTTGCTGCACCAATAGTCGCTTGAACATCGGATACTTGTCGATTGGATCTGGAGTCTGAATCTTGGTGAAGCTCTGTTGGAGGTTCTCGGGTAGGGGTGGATTTTCCGGTTCCTTGATTCTCGCGTTAGCAACTAACCCAGGGCCGCTTGGAAGGTCTGTGCGTAGTGCTTCTCTAGTCGGTTCAGGGAGGTTGGGTCCTGCCGCGGCGCTGAGCATCTGGAACGACGAGGTTGCACTTTCGGGTAGCTGAGCCATAGGTACCGAATTGACGGGTTCTGGAAGGGTAGTAACTGATGTCCCTGGTTTTTCTGTAATCGAATCAAGGGCGTCGAACATTCCGAACATTCCCCCCGTGTCGAAAGTCGATTCGCTGGCGCTCTTTGCTGCGGCTTCAGCTCTTGACATAGGTGGGCTCTCTTCATACCTGTTAGGCGAAGGCCTCTCCCAAACTTGTTCGTATGTGTTTTCACTAGGGTTGTTGTTACTGGTGGAGGGAGACTGGAACGGTAAGTCGTAGGTTGTTTTTCCAACAACGTTGTCTTGCCGTTGCCCTTCTAGAGCCTTGGTCGCTCGGTCGAACATGGGTGAACCGGTGTCGAAGGCGTTCTCTGGAATCGAGGGGGTTGTAGGTTCTGGAGTCGATGGAGTGAGGTTCATCGAGGGCGAGGAATTGATTTTCTCGCGTCCACTTCGTATCGCAGCGAGAGCATCAGAAAGGCTCTCTTCGCTATCTGTGGTAAGTGAAAGGCTTGCTGTCGCCTCGGCAGCAGCTCCAGCTTCGACTCTAAAATCGTTCATTGATCCGAGCTCCAATTGGGTCTGGGATTCCAATTCCATGAGGCCTATCCTTGCCTCTTCGAGGGTCATTCCATCCGACATTCTATCGAGTAGGATGTGAAGCCTCTGTAATCTGTGGTCGCGACCAAACAGGATGTGACGATCTCCTTGGTTGGTATCGATGCATAGTGCCGGGCGCCTTCCCAACGCCCACGCGAGTAGAGAGGTGGAACCAGCCAACAAGGCGTAGATTTGTGCTTGTCCGCTGAGTACCCTCCAACTGGCGATAATTAGAATCAGACCGATGAATGTCACTAGTGGAGGGGTGATTGCGACACTGTGATGGCGCAGCCTTACTATCGAGTCGAGAGTAATGCGCATGCCCTTGCCATCACGGCGCTCGATGAGGAGGTTTTCGTCGGTCAACAGGGTGTCGACGTTACCGTCGATCCCGGCCATACGCAACGAAGTGAATGTTTCACTCTCCAATAACCATCCCCCT
The DNA here is from genome assembly GCA_964000875.1 of uncultured Candidatus Poseidoniales archaeon. Classification (GTDB taxonomy): domain Archaea; phylum Thermoplasmatota; class Poseidoniia; order Poseidoniales; family Thalassarchaeaceae; genus MGIIb-Q1. The sequence continues at coordinate 1,698 of CAXFCF010000013.1, read as the reverse complement.
TGCTAGCAGTCCTCCATCTAGAGCATATGCTCTGTGCGCATCCCGAGGCTAGCAGGCTTGCGGTCTGCTTATACATCTTGCCCCGTGAATAAGGTGCTTGAGGTGCATCTTGGCACCCTCCGAAGGAGAGCCATCAGAGAGCGGTGACCGAAGAGGAGTGGCCAATGACTCTCATGTTAGCGTCGAGTTGTGTTAACAGCAATCTGGGTGGCGAAACAGTACGGATGAACAGAGGTGCGTCCCACTCCAGATTCACAGTATCTCCATCAACGGAAGTCACTCTTCCTACCACGAATTGCAGGTCTATTGCCCCATGCACAACATCGCCTTCCTCAAGTCGCTTGTTTTGGAATGGTGCCGGTGAAACCTCGACCCTCGATTTGTCATGACGAATCAAAGATCCCGACCAATCTCCATCTCCTTGGTGGACGAGTATGGATCCTCGTTCGACCGCCGCTTCACGCATCTCTCTCAGGGCGACCCCTACCCTGTCTCCTGCAATCGCTGTTTCGCAGTCATCGTCCATCACTTGAAGGGAGCGAGTTATCCCTCCATCCTCGGTGGGTAAAGCGAGTAGTTTGTCGTGCTTGTCGATGGATCCAGCTTGGACATAACCAATGGCCACCAGACCGACTCCTTTGACATTGAAGTGCTGGTCGATGGGTATGACTAGTGGGTCTTCTGTTCTCGAAGGGAGTTCGTCCAGTAGTTTGAACAGACTCTGTTTGAGTTGGTGTGGGTCGGGTGAAGAGGGATGCAGGATCCAAGATTCAAGTCCGGCTTGCTTCTGAATCACCTTGACTTGTTCTTCGTCGATCCAACCTCCATCCTCGGGTGCTATGATTAGATGACCATGTTCGATGCCAGCTGCTCCAAATGCCACCAGCACCTCTCCCAGAGATGCATCGACCTTACCAATCTCAACGATTCCACAACGAGCCGAGTTGAGACAGGAGAGAAGTGGTCTCAATCGTTCGGGGTGCTTCAACGGGCGGAGCAACGAAAGGATTCGTGTTGTGCCATCAATGACCTCTTTGTTGACATAGCTCTCGATATCTCTGGTGTCATTGAGTTTGGCGAGAGACCTTGCCAGGTCTTGACTGCCGACGAAGGCGACATTGAGCACTGACATGTTTCGTCGCGAAGGCGAGGGGGAATTGAATCCGCCGGCTCACGACCTTGCTTTCATTGCGTCTCTCGCTTTCTTGGCGAGATCCCACATCTCACGTTCCTCATCGGTTTCGGTTTTGAGTTGGGGAATGGGGATTGGTCGCATCTTGCTGTCAATTGCAACCATGAAGAAGAATCCAGAGCAGATCTCCTCACGCTCCCACTTAGAGCGCTCTAATCTACGGGCGACCACATGACAACCAGCGGTGTGAGTTGAAGTAAACACGACTCTCGCTGTGACCTCAATCAGGTCTCCTTGATATGCTGGCCTACAGAACTTGAGGGAGTCAATGCTGACGGTCACAAACTCTCTATGCGCGAACTTGCTTGAAACTACACCTGCAGCGGTGTCCATAATCGACATCAGGCGACCGCCGAACAGAGTGTTGTATGCGTTTGTATCTCCAGGGAATACCTCTTCTAGTAGGGTTACGGGCTCGGTTGAGTAGGGCTCTTCGGACATCGTTCTCACTTCTCCCCCGGGTAACATCCCTCAAGAATGCTTGTCATCATGAATGGCATAGTGCG
>CAXFCF010000012.1:0-11737 GCA_964000875.1 uncultured Candidatus Poseidoniales archaeon | reverse complement strand
TTGAGAGCCAATGTGTTTTGCGAATCAAGAGCGGCACGCATGACCGAAGCGGTTGAAAGGGGCCGTTTGTCGAGGTAGCACCGGAGAGGCTGTCTTGCGCGACTTCGACTGGTTGGCACGCATCCTCCTACCTCGTCGCAAGGTGTTCCATGCCTTCATCTTAGTTGGTTCTCTGGTAATGGTTCCAGGGCTGATGCTAGCTCTCTCCCCTATTGACATGGAGTCCTACAACCTCGACTCTCCCGAGCTCGACGCACGTGAGGTAATCGACAAAGAGTATCCTAACAATGAGATCGTAGCGGGTTACGCGATAGTAGTACGGGATCAGAGTCTTGTTGGACAGACACCTCACTGGAACTACGGCTCTGAGGTGGCTCCATTCACTGGAGTTGGCGTTGGCGTTGAAGAGCCAGTGGGAGGTATACTCAATCTCAGTGTACTCAGAGAGATAGAGATTAAGGTGCAAACCGTACAAGAGGATCCGATATCCGAGTTCTACAGACCCGTTGTATCGGATGTCACTCTTGTACAGTACAATGGCGTACTGACTCTATCTAGTCAATTCAAGACATTCATGTCAGGGGATTCGTTGCTGACTCGTTCCTCGGTCAGCCCGTTTGGTCAGCCCTTGCCCCCAAGGACGAATTGGACTGACTGTGGTAATCTCGAGTGTCTACCGTTTGAGGATCCAGAACTTACCCAAGCGCACATCGACTTGGCTGCACAGAGAATGGTGGAAGCTAGCGACGGTGTATTTCTTCGCTGGCTTTCATTGGATAGGGCTTTCATGCCCGCAGATGACGGCGTTCTTGGTCCGGTCGGTGGTACTCTAAATTCAGACGGAGAGTGGGAGAATTTCACATGGGAGCCCGGGCGTTGGTCCGCAAGTTCGACTTGGTTGATTGTCCAGTTCGATCGTGGCGCTGCCGAAGAGGCAGGATGGACATTCAAGTGGGACGAAGCGAGGGCTGAGAGTGGATACGAATGGGATGGTCTGCGTTTACTGACCACGCCACCTCAGCGAGATTCCGAGTTCTGCGCTGACTCGGTGGAGAGTGGTGATGGCCCGTGCTCCTTCGAATGGTCGCTGATGTCGCTTGAATATTCGATGAGGGAGTCCGACGACCTCACGCTGACCTTTGCTGGTGGAGAGGGGGTCAATGTAGAGGTCAACCGTGGGCTCCAGGAGAGCGTGACACTTCTTCTTGCGATGATGTTCATCGTTACCATACTACTCTGGGCAAGCCTTCGGCGGTGGTCAGATGTGGCGATTGTATCAGCCGGTTTAGGAATGAGTTTGCTATGGATGCACGGAGCCATCGGTTGGATTGGAGAGTTCAGCGCATACTTGGGTTACTCTCTGATTGAGCGAAGCCAGTTCTCCAATTTGCTACCCATTCTCATCCTAGCACTAGGAATCGATGACAGCCTTCACGTGCTTCATCGATACAAGGAGGAACGTAAGTCAGGCAAATCCTGTGAGGAATCCGCTCACATTTCCCTCACGCGCGTTGGGCGCGCGATTATGCTGACAACAGTCACTACGATGGTGGCTTTCTCGGCTAACCTGATATCCGAGGTTCCAGCACTACGTTCATTCGGCATCGAAGCGGCTCTCGGAGTCGCATCTGCCTTCCTCCTGACCGGTCTTTGGTCACCATTGATTCGCCTTGATGTTGACCTTTGGATGGAGGGTCGAGGAAAGTCGACCGAAGAGGAGGAAGGAACCGTCCATCTCGTACCTTCACACTGGCTTTCGGGTTTGGCGTCAAAGTCAGCGGTCTTCGGTCCAGTAGTGGTCATTCTTGCAGTGTTGATGTCTGCCTTAGCTACCCCTCTGATGCTATCACTTGAGGGTGACTTCAAGCCCGAGGATTTCTTTGACGAGGAGTCAGATTTCGCTGTGATTGTCCGGATAGTGAACGAACGCTTCTACTCTGAGGGCGAGCCTGGAGAGATTCTCGTAGAGGGTGATGTCATCGACCCGCGCGTCTACAATGCCATCAAGGAATTACGCGCTAACATGAATATCAAGGGACCTGACGATCCGGATCGTTTCACTGTCGACCCAACAGGTAATGTTGATCTCGGGGGGTATGACAGGATAGTTGAGTTGTCGATATTGTCGATGGCGAACAACATAACGCCATTCATCGAAGCGGGCTGGGATCCAACCGACCCCAAGGGTGGTGTCGATTGTAACAAGTCAGGATTCGGACTTCCGATGCCCGATGACGAGGATTGTCTCCGGTTTTTGGTTGGTTTCTCTTCCGTTAATGGCGTACCAGAGAGCAACTCTACGCCTGGTCTTCCTCCATCTGTAGTCGCTCTGTACATCGCACCAGACAGACCTCTCGACCCTGAGAAACCTTGGCTCGGATTGGATGGTTCGGAGCCGAGATACGAGCGTATGATCATGCGTTTCGGTCTGCGTCAACCCGAGCAGTTCCCAATAGTTGAGAAGGCTATGGCAGAACTTGATAGCGACATGTCACCATTCCAGAATCTCTCGGCTGGTGAAATGAGGGAGCGCGCATCGTTGGATGCGGCCATGGACGATGATGATCATCCAGTCAGTTGGGCGATAGCGACAGGACAGCCTGTGGAGCGCTATGTCGCTGCATCTTCGTTCCAGAACGAGATGCAATCAACCTTGACACTTGGCATCTTGTTTTGTGTGATAGCGCTCTGGTGGGGATTCCGCCCGACTCGTCAAGAGGCTATGGATCGGCTCGATGAGTGTAGATTCAGCGGAGGCACGTGGGCTTTCCTATCACTTGCTTACGCTCCCGCGGCAATTTCCTTGACAATATGGGGAATAGCGTCGTTGATATCGACCCCCACGGTCGCCCTTTCCCTAGGTCTAATCTCGTTTATCGGCTCGGTTCTGTGGGGTTACCGGTCGTTGACTCTAGCACTATTGACGACAGCTCCGATTATCATCGTAGTCATCTGGTTGTACGGCTTGATAGCGGTGCTTGGTTACGGCCTCAACATGGTCACTGTTGCAATAGCCACACTCTCTCTTGGAGTGGGGATCGACTATGTTATCCATGTCATAGAGAGATACCGTGAGGAGCGTTACTTCGGAAAGACTCAGTTGCAGTCCATAGTCGCTGTAGGTGGCGCGTCTGGTTTGGCACTTGTTGGCTCAGCAGCTTCGGATGTCTTAGGATTCCTCGTAATCTCTTTCTCACCCATGGGCTTCTTCTCACTGTTTGGAACCTTTTCGGCGGCGATGATTTTCTTTTCACTCGTAGCATCGCTGATTATTGCTTGTGGGATGCTTGGAATCATGTCTTATCGAACCATTCTCTCCGAGCGAAAGGCGGTGACGACATGAGCGACGCACATCTGGTTGAATTGGAGCGCTTCGACACTGAGATGGTGCTCCGATACTCGGACGATTCGGAGTTGACCGTAGACTATGTTGCGCTTCGCCTCGCTTGTCCTTGCGCTAACTGTGGCCCCCGCCGCGAGGAGGATGCTCGTAGTGGTGAGTTCGAGGCTTCCATTCGGCAGCTCCGTAATGAGAAACCAAGCGTCGAGGTCGTCGGTGATTACGGCCTGAAGTTTGAGTGGGGAAGCGGCTGTTCGATGGGTATTTTCGGCTTCGATTTGCTACGAGAGGTCGGACAAGGCCAATCACCAGACTCATGAAGGAGATGGCGGTCCCGAAACCGCCGAAGGCCGGTCTCCCCGTCCTTTTGCGACTGAGGTCGATACCTTGACTGCTGACGAAGAAGAAGACTGGAGCACATACTCCAGTGCTGGTTACAGTGAGGCGTACGACCCTTGGGCTGACCTTGTTCCAGTCGAGGAGGATGAGTTCGTCGATGACGAGTTTGAGTTTGATGAAGTCGATGTCATCCGCCCCCCTCCTGCTTTGGAAGGCTTCGACTACCTAGTCAAGACGGGCACCTGTGATCACTGCATTGCCCGACTGTCTGGGCAGTCTTACTCATGTGAGACAGCGAGTCAAATTGGTGGAGACCTTCGCAAGAGGTCGGAAGAGAGAGGTGCGGAGAGAGACGCTGATGCAGATTGTTGCCCCTACTGCGAGGATCTTTTTGCAGATCTCCCCAACCTCATCGAAGAGTTGGAGGAGAATCTGGATGGACTGGAGTTCAAGCGCATACAGATAGGCACTCACTTCGATAAGAACCACATCATAGAGGAGGATTCCATTCGAACCATGTATGGCGCTCAAGGATCTCAAGGTCTCAAGGCTGCATTCAACGAGGCAGTCTCCCATGCACTTGGTAAAGCATTGAATGAGTGTGAGGTTGTCAAGGAGAGACCAGAAGTTATGCTATTGATTGACACTTTGACCCTAAGTGCATCGGTTGAGATTCGCAGTTTGTATCTCTATGGTCGCTACCGCAAATTGGAGCGAGGTATTCCACAGACACGTTGGCCATGTCGTTCTTGCAAGGGGCGCGAAGGTGGTTGTGACGAGTGCGAGGGCACCGGTCAGCAGTACCGTGTGTCTGTGCAGGATTTGGTAGGCGAGCCACTACGAGCTGCATTTGAGGCTAGGGAGACTGCATTTCATGGCATGGGTAGGGAGGACATCGATGTTCGCTGCCTCGGTCATGGTCGACCATTTGTAATCGAGATGAAGGCACCACGGCGCCGCTACGCTGATCTTGAAGAGATGACGGAATTGGTCAACGCTACTGCACAAGGGAGAGTCGAGATAGGTCCGCTCCGAGCCAGCAAGAGATCGGAGGTCGGCCGCATCAAGGACACACCTGCCGACAAGTCTTACACAATCAGGTTCCAGACTTCCGAAAAGGTCGATGCCAAGGAAGCGGAGGAGAAGTTGACTTCGCTCGCAGGAATCACCCTAGAGCAACAGACTCCCCAGCGTGTCGCTCATCGTCGAGCTGACAAGATACGCAAGCGAAAGGTGGTGTCGATTAGTGATGTTTTGGTTGAGGACAATGAGGTTCAGATGGCAGTCAGGGTTGAGAGCGGCACCTATGTCAAGGAACTAATTCACAGTGATGAGGGCAGAACTAAGCCCAGTGCTGCTGAGTTGTTGGGTTGCGATTGTGAGGTCATCTGGCTCGATGTTGAAGATGTCCATGCAGATTGAAGAAACCAGCGACCGTCGCCCCTAATCCCACATCTTCATCAAACGACGCTCTTAATTAGGGGCGGTAGGTCGGCGAGTCCCCCGAAGGGGGACACAGGAGGAGTCTGGGATGGCAAAGTCAAGCAAGGGCCCACGCCAAGGTAGCCGAACTGTCACTCGCCGTAGCAAGAGCGACCGTGGTCGTATCTTCATCCGCAGGGCGATGCACCCTTACAAGGAGGGTGACAGCGTTGCCATCGCAATCGATGGTTCACAGCAGAGAGGCATGCCGCACCGCAGATTCCAGGGTCGCACTGGCAAGATACAGAGCAAGCAAGGCCGAGCATATGTCATCGCAGTGAAGGATGGCAACATGCCCAAGACGCTTGTTTGCAGGCCAGAGCATCTGCGCCCCGTAGAGTGAGGTGAATCAAATGAGTGAAGAGAAGCAATACATCGACTACTCCACCGTTAGGGACGCACTGGTAGACGCAAGAGAGCGTCGCGGTGATCTATCCTACGAACAGACAATGGCACTAAACCACGCCATGTGGGCATCGAGCTCCATGCGTAACGGCATCGAGACAGAGTCTGCAGTTCACGACGAATTGCTTGCAGCCCTTCTTGAGAACGAGAAGTTGGCCAGCAACCCCGAGATAGCTGCAAAGATTGCTGAATTGATTCCTACTGAACCCTCTGATATCCGAGCGATTCTCGCTTCGAAGAGGGTCTCTATGGAAGATGGCGATGTTGAGGATGTCGTCACTTTGGTTCGACAGACCGTCGGATATGAAGGCTGAATCGATAAAAGCCCATTTTCTTATGACACAGAACCCGATTCGAGGGGTGATATCTATGCAGGACAGGCGTGACTGGGCCGCTCGCGATTCAGATGAAGTGTGGTCGCAAGAGACATCCTGCCGCCTTCTAGCTCAGGAGGGCAGTGGTACTGGAGGCGGCGTCCTGCACTGTATCACTGAGCCACGAATGCACCTAATCAGAGCCCGTGAGGCAACTGGTAGTGGGCTGATGGAGACAGGTACCGTCCTGCAACTTCCATCCGAGGAGTCCGAGGGCGAAGTCTCGCAGATTCTTGGTACAACCCGTCACCGTGAATTGCCCACTTCCGCACAGAATAGCCTTCATGAGGTTCTGTCCGATATGGTGTCTGCCAACCCGAAGCCACTACTCGACTTCTACAACAAGGCAGGACCGGTGTCGCTCAAATTCCACGCCTTCCAACTTCTTCCAGGCATTGGTCCCTCCAAGGCGCAACAGATGGTCAAGAGCCGCAAGCGTGAGGGTTGGATGACCATTGAGGAGGTCGACGAGGCATGCGCAATCGAATCGCTGGAACTCTTCGTCGGTCGACTGGTGGACGAACTAAAGGATCCTAAGTCGGTACCTAGCTTGATTGACAATGTCGTCCGTGCGGGAGCGTGAGCCAATAGCCGACCAATCTGCGGACGACATTGAGGTCGTCAGGGAACTCGTTGAGTTGTTGCTCGATCGCCGTCGAGCTGACAAGGATCTTGGTCAACACTATCTGGTTGACCCGTCAGTGATTCATCGTTCCATCGAGCTGGCCGAACTAGACTCAGACTCACATGTATTGGAGGTTGGACCCGGTTCGGGCACACTCACTCATTTCCTCATGGAGGCGGGCTCCAAAGTGACCGCAATTGAATTGGATCAGGTCGCTGTCGAACATCTGCATAGGGTACATCCTGATGCAATCGAGGATGGGCGTCTGAATCTCATAGAGGGAGATGCTCTCAAGGTTGGCTGGCCAAGAGGGTTGACCCATGTCGTCAGTAATCCACCGTATCAGATATCCAGTCCGCTGATAACCAAGATTGACGAGTATCAGGCCAAGGCGAGGGCACTCGGTGACGAACCACTACGCAGTGTAACGCTACTATTGCAAGAGGAGTTCACCAGCCGTATGGGTATGGAGTTCGGCCTCGCATCACGAGGTCCACTTGGAATCAACCTCGCCATCAACTGGGTTTCCACGCTCGACCGCACAGTCTCTGCAGGGAGTTTCACCCCTCACCCGCGAGTACGCTCGCGACTGGTTCATCTGGTACCTTTCGATCTAATGGCGGACATGGGTGTCGAAGTAGACTCACGTCTCGTCAAGAGGATGGTCGACCACGCTTTCTTAGAACGTCGAAAGAAGGTTCGCAACCGCATGAAGGGTACACCACGAAAGATTGAGCGTGTGCCAGGTTGGACCAAACAGGAGTGGCGCCGCTGTGCCAAGGAGCTACTTGCTGTAGAGTCAATCGAAGGGGTCGGTTCCGATTGGTCTGAGGTCAGGCCAGAGGAACTTGAGGTCGAAGAGTGGGTTCTACTCGCCGGAGAGTTGGAGAGAATCCGTCAAAATTGACGATTCACCCCCCAAATAATCTCCAAAAAACGGGGGGTTCAAAGAGGGGGCCCGGCTCCGGAAGCACGGGGGGGGAAGCCGGATGGCAAAGAAGGACACCTATCTCGCACTACTTCGTAGAGGTGTCGATGAGGTCACATCACAGGCCTTAGCGGATGCTGGTCTGACCATAGGTCAACTCAAGAAGATGGACACCGAACAGTTGGTTGGCAACTACGGCCTCAAGAAGAAGGTCGCCGACAGCGTGCTCGAAGTCATCAAGTCCGGCCCTTCCTCGGCGGGTACTGAGAAATACCTCGCAAAGGTCCTTTCGACATCCAAGACGATGGATCGCATCGAGGAGCAGAGGTTCCGCCGTCAGCAGAAGGATTTCCTTGCAGAGATTATTGAGAAGAAGGAGAGAATCCGAGAGGCCAAGGTCGAGGCTTTCCGTAGTAAGAAGCTGGTCATGAACCGCCTCGGCAAGAGTATCGAACTGATCTGCAAACTCGAGAACAGTCTCGACGAAGAGGGCAAGTCCGAGATGCGCTCAAAGATTCGAGACCAACTGGAGACCCGCGGTTTGGAAGCTGCCCGTGACCACGAGTTGCTCGGTCTTGCTGGCACCCCACAAGACATTGCTGACTTCCGAAGGAAAGTCGTTCCTGCACTGTGCTTGCATGCTTGTCCGGAGTGCGGCGAGGAGATTGACCCAATCCAAGGTAACCTCAACATGGATAATCCCGAAGGATGGAGTTTCATCTGTTGGGATTGTGAGGCAGAGTTCAATGCGCCGATGGTCGACAGAGTAGAGGCGCATCTTGGCAACGGTAACCGCATCGTCATAGATGCATCCAAGGGTCCAAGGCTTCCGGTAGCGGTTAGACCGAGAGCGACCGCAATTTCGTCGGTAGATGACATAATCAGAGCTGACTTGGAGACTACAGGTGCTACTGCAGAGATGCTTGAGGCAGCTGTCGAAGAATCGAAGTTGACCAGTGGTTTGATGGACATCAATGATTGGATAGACCAGACTTTAGCAGCTAAGGGATACATCCAGGCTCAGGAAGACCGTGAGGACTTCATCGTCGCCACTGGAGCCGGTGCGACCAAGTTCAACAAGTGGATGAAGAAGGCAGGACTCGTGTTCAATAAGCAGACTGGTCGCTGGACTCGCTGGTCGGATCGTTGAACCGAATCTTCGGCAATCGTCAAACGAGTCAGCCTGCTCCCCCGTTTCGATGGCACTGCTACGCTTCTTTCGCAATGGTGTCATTGTAGACACGGTGGAGAACCGGGAAGGTGTGCCGATTCTAGAGATAGCTGAGGACGCTGGCATCGACATACCGCGCAACTGCACATCGGGTAACTGCGGCACTTGCATGGTCGAGTTGAAGTCTGGTCAGGTACCCATGCCCGAACCATTGCCACCAGGACTTGACGACGAGATGGTAGCTGAAGGCTGCGTTCTCAGTTGCATCGGTGTCGCAGAAGGCACCTGTGACATCGAGCTCAATCCCCCTTTGTGAGGTAGAATACATGGATACGATTCTGGTCGCTTTCATCATCTTCGACCTCATTATCCTAATTGTCATCTACAGATTCATGTCGAAGAAACTTCGCAACAAATTGGAGCAGGTTGAGGAGCGTCAGAGAGCTCGTTGGGCTCGTGACGAGGAGATGCTACGCAACGCCTTTGAGGAAGAGTGACGGTTAATTTCCACGGCCGCCGATGAATCCCTTCATGTAGAGCCAGAGCAACATACCAAGGCCGATTACAGCCATGCTGGAGACAATCGGAACGAGCGGGATTGGACCAGATCCGAAAGCCTCGACATTCATTCCGAAGATGCTTGCGACAGCGGTTATCGGTAGCATGATGGTGGCAATAATCGTCAACAGTCGCATGACATCGGCAGCCTCCGCCTGTGATTGTGCCAACAGCATCGAGGTCTGTGAGAAGTAGGTATCACGGGTCGCTGCAACACCGGCGTTGTAGTTCTCTACTCGTCCTCTGATGGAACGGGTAAGTTGTGCCAAGTCACGGTAGTAGACTTGAGTCTGCTCGGTTACGAAATCACCATTTGGGCGTGCCATCGTTTGAACGACATCGTCCAATGGAGTGGTAGATTTGGTAATCTCACGTAGGTCACCGTGTAGTTCGTGAAGATCTTCCAGAAGGTTAGGGAACTTGTTGTGTGGGTCGAACACTTGATCCTCCAACTCATCCAACCTCTCCGATTTCTTGTGTAACAACTTGTTCCAATCGTCGGCGACGGAGTCAATCAGTTGGTAGAGGAGGTACTCGGAGTTCATAGAACCGTCACGGCGGAAGTCCTTGTCCTTCAGTCGCTTCCTGAACTCTGCGATGCCAGGCATGTGGGCATGTCTGACGGTAATCAACCACCCATCGTTGAGGAAGGCACGTAGGTACTCAGTGTCTAGTTCACGATCGGCGTCACGCGCCTTGAAAGTGACGAACTTATGATTCTCATAGACGAAAGAACCACTTCCAGGTTCCTCAAAACAGTCCTCGACAGCCAGGTGATGGAACCCCATCTCGTCTTGCAAGAAGGCTCGCGCGGTTTCTTCCTCGGGTTGAAAGATGTCAATCCATCCTCCAGATTCCGCAGAAATGCGAGACGGTAGGTCGGTGTAATCAACATCCTCCATCTCAGCACCGACCTCTCCGGTGTGTATCCTAACGCGGGTCATGCGGATGCCTCCGATTTTGGGCTTGTTCGCCTTCACTTAACTACAGCGGGTAGGTTATTCGTTGATTGAATTGGTCCATCTATTGGGACTTGGTACCTCGACTACCTCGATGGTCACCTGTTGGATTTGCTTCTTTCCCATGAGGGTCTTGCGAAGTTCAATCAAGTCGAGAAGGCAACATGGACAGTGAGCTCGTGATGGCTTAATCTTGAGGCTGATGTTACCGTCGTCATCGACCTGCATCCCCTTCAGCCCGCCCGTATCGGGCAGACTTCCACCACCGTGTGGGTCATTCCAAGAGCCTAGTGTGGCCACGAGTTGTCGCTGTGCGGACTTCTGCTTGCGACTTGCCATCGGAATCGGCTGAGAGCCACCAACCTATCCAAGTTACGCCTGTTCAGACATCCAAGGAGAGGACATGCTCGATGGTGATGGTGCGTGAGCCTTGCTTTTGGGCGAGTTCACCGGCTTCCTTCAGACATCGGCGTAGAAAACCCATCTTCGCTAGGTCGTCTAGGCGACGGAGAGAGTCGGCCGCTGCTGCAGGGTCACCAGAAGAGAGTGATGTCTTGAGATTGTGTTGGAGATCGCCAGCTTCGTCGTAATAGAGTAGAATCAATTCCTCCAAAGCATCGGCATCGACCTTCATGCCACCGAACGATCGAGCCATCTGACGAAGTCCGGCAGCGGTGATTATGCCACCACCACTGGTAGCAAACTCTTCCAATGGGTCTTCTTCAATTTCTGAAGACGAGGAGGACTGAGTAGAACCCGCTTCAGGCACTACCCCTAGGTTGTCTAGTGCCTCCTCAAGATGGCGCGGCTTGATGGTGCCCATTCTGTTGTTAGTGCAGACTACTTCACAGGCGGCGAGGATGGAGCGCAGGTAGTTTTCGAGTTCCTCACAGGCGGCACTAACAGCCGCTGCGCTGACAGATTCCACCGATTCGAGTCGTTCAACCATCAGACCCTTGGTTCGGTTGAATCCGAGTCGAGTTCGCTGTGGGTCATCGAGAGTCTTGCGAGAAGGGTCTTGGCTCAGAGTCTCATCTTCCATGCGTGGAACGACTTCGTCAACCTTGGCGACCAGCAGCTCGACAAGGCGACCCTTGACCTCACCAGAGATACGCAGATCGGTGTAAGTCGATGCTACCGCAGCAACATGGGAGGTAGCCCACGGTTTGGCGGCCATACATCGAACGGCGTGCGTCCCGTCGAATAATCCTACGCGTTCACCATTCTTGATGGAGCGGAATGAGGTCACCAGCGGTCAGGCATTGTAGTCCATCATCACGGCGCACCCAGCAGTCCTCTGGGCCAACAGCGCCGTTTGGAAAGATGACCTTTGGTTCGATGGCCATGGTACCTCCCTGATGCAGGGGTCTGTCGAAGCCGGCGGCCACCACTGGCGTCTCGTCCAGTTCAAGTCCGATTGAGTGACCGAGGAATCGTGCTTGCTCGGGTGGCATCCCCATGAGGTGTCCATCAAGTCCTGCTTGCTTCGCCACATCGACCCCCTTTTCGTAAGCGGCCGAACAGTTCTCTCCACTACCAAGACTTGCTACGATTGC
>CAXFCF010000011.1:0-11963 GCA_964000875.1 uncultured Candidatus Poseidoniales archaeon | reverse complement strand
ATCATTCAACTGCTATCGCATGGGTACCCTTGATCCATGAGGAAATTGACCCTAATGGCGTTACTAGGCATGGTTTTTACCTAGACTCACATCGCAGCGCCATGGAAGCAAGTTACCGTGTAAACTGTGACATAGAAGGTCACTATGAAGGAGAGATAAGGAAGGATGGAATGAACAGCGTCCTGAACTCAATCGCACCACTTATTGAATCAGGGCTAGAGTCAACTAACCTGAACGCTGATAGCGATTATGAAAACCCTAACAGGATAAATGTCAGAATCAGCTTGGAGGGCACGAAAATGGCATCTGGTAGCCAAGAGATTATCGAAGAAATTCTGGGCATCTGCAAAGACATAGATGTTGACATCACCAGTATATCCTGTTACAAGAACTAGTTGCGAGTAAGTAATCGTTACATAACTCCATCAAGGAGTGAAGGTGATGACCAATTTGTCATTCAACTGGAAAGCGATGAACATCAGGAACATGAATACCCCGATTACCTTGTGATAGTTCCTAGACTCTGTCAGCGCAGCACCCACCGCGGCACATCCGACGATGGTTGGCATGATAGTCATCGGACCGATTAACGGCTCTCCGAAAAGTGAGTAGTTGACAGCAGCCGAGCTGAATAGGGAGAAGGCGATTATCGAGAAGAACGCCTTGTGAACCGAGTAGTAGTGTTCTTCCAAATCGATTATTCCCTGATCGGTTGCCTTGGGTAGAGCCAGAGTCGTGAAGAAGTAGATTGAGGACAGGTTCATGACCAAGAACCAGTATTGAGAGTAGTGCCACTGATTGAGGTCGATTGAGAGACCCCAGAGACCCCACCATGTGAAAATAGACCACATCGTGACCGTCACCACCCAGAGCGAGTTGAGCCAGTACGGCTTGACACGCTCACGAATCTCGTATAGGTCGGATACTGCACGGAATATGTGGGTTAGAGCAAGACCAAGAATCAACGAGCAGAAGACAGTTATGAACTCAAATGGTGACATTTGCACGGTTATCGTTCGGTTGTTTGAACAGACGCCATATAATCAAATTGGGAGTCTCTGAATATTCCCGCTCACTCTTCTTCCAAAGAGCTTGGTGGGGAACTTCTTGGCCCCTTGCTTAGCTCGGGCATCATTTGGAAAGACAAGGTGGTTGCAAGCATGACTGCCAATAGGATGCTGACGGTCAGCAGTTGACCCATGTTTCTGGCCGGTGGGAACGAGGCAAAGCCAACCAGAACGAAGACAGAAAGGGAGGTCATGGCAGCCAGCCAGCGGGCTGAGTTGTCCCTTCTGGTAGGAGGATGGTCGGCGCTTGCGTGTGAAAGGTAGTCGGCGGCGAAGCCCATGCCTAGAAGAACGGCAGGAGCAGTCTCCATCCCTCTGCCCGTCATGTAACCTGCCATCGCATCGACTGCTGCACCCACAGCGACCGCACCTATTGCAATCCGAACGCCCTTCGGGAATGACTTGAGTACGATTGAGGAGACAATCATGACCATCGCCCCAGCAAGAAGAATCTGAACTATCCGGGACTCCTCGAAAGTTTCAGCAACCAACGCACCTGTGTACAGGTCTCCACCAATCTCGCCAGTAAGCCCCATGGACATCATCAACGAACGGACTTCCTCACCGAACTCGAGTGCTGCCACCGAATCCCTACTGTCTATTGATATCTGGATCAGAACGCCCTTTGTCTCCCCGTTACGCAACAGTCTCTGGTCGGTTACTCCCCCTGCATCAATCGCCTCTTCGAACATCAGGTCGATTGTATCAGAAGAGGAATTCGCCACCATGGGAACCCCTGAGACGAGCGGTTGTCTAACCATGCCTGTGTCCAGTGATATGACCGCTGGATGCAGACTCACCAAGCGCTGGAAATCCAATACGTCCTGAGCCTTCTGAGCGTCGTCACCATCGACATCTATCGTAACCAGAAAGCTCGTAGCGGATGCTAGAATGTACTTTGACTCAAGATCCTCGACCTCCTTCAACTCAGGTGTATCCTCAGGAAGGAAACTCTCGACATTCATGACTGCCACTCCACCCGGAGCAACTAGGATGAGCAACGCGAGAACTGCTAACATAGATGGCCAAGTGCCTTCCTTGATAATTGGAGGCAATCTGATTGGCTTGTCGAGCATCTCGTCTTTGCCTATATCGCGCCTTGACAGGTAGAGATCCTCTAGGACGAAGCGGCTGACTGCCCAGCTGAGCAGGATGCCTGTGGCCATCACCAGTCCGAGCGAACTCTGGATTAGTATGGGTGAGAAGACCGCCAGCATCACCGCGGCTATTGTAGTAAGCATGGCCACGAACAGCATCTGTCTTACCTCCTCTCTAGTGCGGGAAGAGCGACAGTACCAGAATGCACCATCTACGGCCACACCCATCACTATAGGTAGGGCAATCCCATCGATAATCGAGAAGCGGTGACCCAACAGGTCAAGCAGGCTTACCGTCGATAGCATGACTACACCGACACCAGCTAGGGTAGATGCTGCGACGACTATGTCACGCAGCCCAAACCACAGTACCAGTAGCAGGAGTAGGAACGAAGGAACGATTACCGAACTAAGGTCTCCCTCGGCCGTCTCCTTCGCCACTCCGAACAGTAGGTTCACTCCTGCGGGCTTGAACTCATAATCAGAAGACTCGGATGCCTTCTCTGTCCATTCGAAGAGAACCGCCCAATCGGTCGGCTTCTCCTCACTCTTAAGATGGATGACCCACAATATCTCATTCGACTCAGGAGGAAGAGAGGACGACGACCCAGGAAGGCTCGGGCACGCCACATTCACCCTGGAACTTGATGGTAGGAGTACCAACGAATCCTGAAAAGCCCGCATCTGGTTCTCTGTCGCGTTCTCTGAACACCAGCCACCTTCGATGTCTGGCTGGAGAACTTCGCCCCATCTGGTCGCATTCTGCAGATCCCTGCCCGAATCGTGGAATGCATCAGACCAAGATGAGTACGGAGTTTGGAGGTTAACTATCCGCGCTTCAGTGGAGAACCAAGAAAGAGCCGTGGAATCTCCATGAAGCATTTCCTGCTCAATACCAAGCAGCTCCTGAACCCTAGAGAGGTTGCTGGATAGTTGTCCACCATCGTCGTGAGTGATTCTGATTACTAGGTCAGAGTGACTCCATTCAGCACGCTCCTCGTTAACCCTGACCTTGGCCTCATCCTCGAACATCAAGTCAGTGGACAAAACCGGGTCGACCGGGTCGACCAGCGCGATGGCGCTGAGAATCAGCAATGCCGCGATGAAACCGTAACGAGCTCTTTGAGGCTCCGATTTCAGGTCCATTCGTTCCACTGTCCGGACTGCGGGTCACGCCACCACCAATTACCGCTTCCGTCGGGGAACTCAACGACCTCGTATCCATCACGCATGGTTCCTTTCACCGTGGGCGATGGTATACCTCCTCCTGGAGCGCTAGCAGGTGGTTCACTCCACATCTCCTCGGTCGCGTAGTCCACAGCCTCGAGTGTATCGTCTCCTCCCGACTTCCTCATGAAGAAAATCGTGGCGACTACGCTAGCTGCAACCAGCAGAAGCACACCTATTGCGGCTCCAGCAAGTGCTACGGTGCTCAATCCCTTGGATTCAGATCCGCCATTACCATCTCCCGACCCATCAGTTCCATCTGATGAGGATTCAGCGTTGTCGCCGATACCGTCACCGTCGCTATCTGAAGATTCTGAGGGATCGTCGGGGAACGCATCCTCTCCATCTGGAACTCCATCGCCATCACTATCGAACGGCAGTTCTTCACCACCTTCCAAATCAGTTCCCTCTTCGGACACGATCAAGACCAGAGAAGTAGGGAGGTACTGTCCACCATTCGAGCCAGATGAAACACGGAACTGAAGGGTGCCTGCCACAATCTCAAAGCTCGCCCTACCTTCGGCATCCGTCTCCTGACTGGAGATGATCTCCTCTCCTAGCTTCAGGACTACTGACATCCCCTCAAGAGGCATCGTGGTGTTCCTGTCTACGACCAGAATCTCGACTATGTCACCCGGCTTCGGGTCGGCTGGGCTGAAAGATACTGTGCTGAACTGTATCTGAGGAGGTTCAGGGTTCGGAACCGCCTCTGCTTTGACATGTATCGCCGAAGTGATAGTAGCATCCTCTCCGGAACCAACCTGAGCGACGCCAAAGACAGTGTAATCAGATATTGGGCTGGACAGAACTGGTAGGCGGAGGTCAGCGCTGCTACCCTCACCCCAAGCAATGGAATTCATGTCACCAAGTAAATCTTGAATCAACTCAAGACCCTCTTCGTCTGACAAACTCTCGTACTTCGTGTTGTTCTCTACACAATCGAATCCAAGTTCCTCATTATCGCAAGCAATCATATTCTCGGAAGCATGCCAACTCATCGCTTCAGACTTCACGACATCATACAACTGGTCTGCAAAGGTTGGAACATCAACGATGGCTGGATCGATTCCCTTCTCAGGAGCTGCGATAGCCAGTATCCTCTCTGCATTCTGGTTCGCCAAGGCTATGTTCGTCGGTTGACCGGGGCTCAATTCTCCGGACATGGTAAGATTCTCTGGCGATGCGAGTATGAAGCCCGCGTGAAGGCCGCGTGGCCATATCTCACCATCCTTCACAACGACCATTCCGAATGCAGCCATGGCTGGTAGCCTAATCTCCTGTGTCCTAGAACCATCGCCTTCTTGGAACTCCAAAGAGAAACTATCTCCCTCGCCCCATGCATCCTCATCGATGTCAGGGAAGAATGGGTCGAACCTCAGCGGAGTATATGCGAATTGAACCTCAAACTCTCCCTCTTCGTCGTAAACATTCTCAGGCATATCCGGTACTATAGTCACCGCGTGCAGCTGACCTGGCTCCTTATCCACTACATAGACAGGGAAGCCGGAGAAGTCAGCAACATGCTCCATACCCGTGCCGCTAATCGAAAGACTGCCGTTCATAACAGCCGTAAGCGAACCACCCAGACCCCTCAGAGTGTCTCCCGATGTATCGTGGGTAGTCTTAGCCTGTACAATCGATAGATAGGCGCCAGGTAGGCTGGGAGTGATTGAGTAGTTTGCCTCACCGTTCTCGTCAGTCTTCAAATCAATCGTCGTGAACACTTCGAACGGACCATCGCTGAAGAACGAATCAATCAATTCAGGAGTGAGTTCGATATCAACTTCTTCCTCTTCTTCGACGGTAAAGCAATTGTCGTCATTTGAATCAGAGATAGAATCAACAACAGTGTCATCCATGTCTCTCAAATCAACATGTATGCAGTAGTACCCAGGATCTAGTTCCTCCCCATCGAATTCGAAAAAGGATGCTGTTTCATCTGATTCAAGATCATAATCCACCTGTTCAATCGAAGTGTATGGTGGACCAGTTTCATTGCCATCAACAATCATGATAAGAACATTGTAAAGATCATCATCAGTGTCGTAATAGCCAGTATACTCAACTTTTCCAGAGATTTCGTACTCATCAAAGTCATTGAGCCCAGCGTCTAATTCCAAGTAACTGATTACTCGCTTCAATGCCCCTTCAAAGGACCTTTCAACACTTTCATCAGTGATGTTACCCGTATCAAAAACAGTATCATCACATGGATCAGACCATGAGTCTACAGGCTCATCAGCTGGATATTGGAGAATAGTTCCTTCAATACTCCATTTTCTGACATTGGGGGTATAAGCGCCTAGATCAACATATCCAAAATCCCAAGATTCCATCATCACATAATCATTGAAGAGTTCGTTTCCATCTCCGTCGAAGACATCTACATCGAACATGTAACAATGATCATCTGTTCCATCTCCATCTTCATCCTGAACTACACTTCCACCGAATGAAACTGTCAAATTTTCAATTCCATCAAGATTATTTTCAGCATCAGGCTCTTCATCAGAACCATCATCACAATCATCCCAACCATCATTCAACGAGTGTTCACTAACATAGCCACTATTGTCATCACATTCGTATTGAGTTTCAATATTGACAGAACCATAATCGAACCATGTGACTCCTTCATCAGATCCGTCGTCACAGTCTTCATCTCCATCATTCAACCAAGAAAATACTACCCCATCGGATCCATCATCACAAGGATAGTATGTCTCGTATGGAGTTTCATCCGACCAGTCACCACAATCGTTCTCTTCGTTATTGATTTTATATTGTTCATATGTAGAAATCTCCATTCCATTATCACAATAGAATGTACCGTCATCATCGTCTGAATCTGACCACCTTTCTCCATCTGCAGAGTGCTCAAATTCCTCACTCTGTCCGAAGTCGTCAGTACAGAACCAGTCCCCGTCGTGCAGTTCACAGTAATACCACCATGTGTCCCATTCAGAGTCTGATTCATCATTCTTACAAGACCAAACATCTGATTCATCATCCGGGTTTCCTTCCCATTCACAATATCCGCCATAGTAAGATTCCCAATCAGCATCGTATTCATCGTCATCATCATCTTCAAACGATTCACCGAAGTTATCCGATACGAAGTCGAGACCCGCTTGGGGTGAGACTCTGAGAATAGCGACCTCGACATCAGCATCCTGTACAGGGCCCTCTCCATCGTATACTTGAGCCATGACTGTAATGTCATCACCCATAAGAGTCGTCTGAGGGGTCTCAACAAGCACACCGAGAGCAGATACCATGAACGCCTCGTCGAATGACTCCATGCCCATCTGTACAATCATAGGAGTCGTGAGTAGTTCCATCCTTATCTCAAAGCCATCTGAACTGCTGTCATCTCTGATAACACCAGAATCCTTCAAATCCTCCAAGATATCGTCAAACTGCCACAACTGATCCCTGAAAACGGGTATCTCTAGGAATCCCCTGTACACTGCGTTATCGATTTCTGAATCTTCAGAATTCTTTTCTAGGTTCACCGAGTACCTCTCTTGTCCATCCACCTCGGTAACACCGAACTCGATGTTTGTTGGGAATGAATCATCATTATCGTTTGTCCACACATCCAACCAGATGCCGATTACAGGCGAGTACATGTTGTGCTCGAAGGTCATGAATTCAGGGATGGAACCCTTTTCTTCGGCGTCCTCTTCCTCGTCAGAATCTTCAGAATCGTCATCTTCTTCTTCAGAATCGTCATCTTCTTCTTCAGAATCTTGCCACATCACATGTTCGTTGTTCTCCCAATCGTACTCTGAACCCCATGAATCCATTGCTGGGCCACCTGTGAAGTGCTCCATCCACTCACCGAAGTCTTCCAGCACTTCTCCAGTCTGGTTCCAAGCAGGGTCTTGGAACGATTCAATCAATATTTCGAGGATGTCCTCTGGCATGCTGTTGAACATCGAGAATGCGGTGTTGACATGTGGGTAGTCGCTCTGCATCTTGGCAGTCCAAGCCTGACCCTCGAGCGTTTCCAAGAGTTTCTCGTACTCCCAAGTGATGATTTCAGGTGCCCCGTCACCATCCGTGTCCTGTATATCAGTTGTCTCGTTAAGGCTGTCTGCCATCGCTGAGAACGATACGATAAACCTCTGGAAGGATGTCATGTTGTCGAAGTCCTCATCGAGAAGGGGGGCGAAGAACGCGTCAAGGCCTTCAGAGATAGCATCCGGATGATCCGAAATGGAAAGCACGGCGATGTTTCTCATCAGAGTCTGTATCGACTCGAACTGACGACGATTGTTGGCTAGATTGTCTAGAGCTGTGGTGACATTGTCCCACTCCCCAGTAGCGGTCATCGCTTCGTATGCTGCCTCAAAGTCACCGGTTCCCTCAAACCGAGTGAAGTTCTCAATCAGGTCGAACTCAGAGATGTATGGAGGAATGTCCGCAAATTCATTCATGGTACGAGGCAGTGGGAATTGATCCAGATAGGTCAAGACCGCTACCACGAAGCCAACAGATGCAGCCGAATCATCGGACTCTAGGAACAGCATCAACTCCTCCAAGAAATCGGCTCCAGCTGACATGTTGTACTGGTCGTGCCCAGCCTCAATCATGTCATTCCACAAATCCTCACTACCCAAGGTTCCCGAACCGCGGGATGCGTCGTCGACGAACTGAACCCATCCGCCGTTGTTGAGAACCACAGTTCGAAGCCCTGTGAACTCGTCAGAAATGTCACCAGTGGGGTTGGCTGCTTGCCAAGTGTCATCTATGCTCCTCAACACCCTAGAGACTTGCTCACCGAACATCTCGGATACCTGACGTGGGTTGTCAGTGACCCTTAGGTTACCACTCTGAGCAGTTACGCTGGCACCGTACACACCACCACTGGCAGTGATGGGAATGTTGTGAGTGCCCTTCCAAACAGTGGTCGAAGAATCGAACTCGTCGACTCCTTGGCTTAGCAAGGCAATCGTATCGACCACAACTGGTGGCGAAGATGGAGAGACCCCATTCATTGCATCCAGTGGATCGAGATCCCTGTAGTGCAGGATATCAGCGGTCACCAAAGTGTCTGAACCTCCTCCCCTTGTGTTGGCGAAGACCAAAACATCAGTACCTACGGTAGCGAACTTAGTAGTCACATAGCCATCAACTTGCAAAATCTCAGATCCATCAGAAGATGTGTCGTTCGGTGCTACAACAAGCGCAGAAACTGGTGCTGCGACTAATAGGAACACAATCATAATCGGTAAACGGTACCGTCCTTTCATGCCCCCTAGGGGCATGTGTATCTATTTGTCTCTTTTCTCCGTATATTTACGGAATTGAAATTGTTAATTTTCAAAGATAGATATCTTGGATTCCGATTCTGAGCCGAAGAAAGTAGAACAAGTTCCCAAAGAACCCTCTATTACAATCAGATTTCCAGGCTCTATCTGAATTTGGAGAACGGGCATCCCTGCAGATGCGAGCACCGAGGAGAGAGGTGAGAGAACACCTGTAGATGACTCCTCTAGAACCCATGTCCCGGCTGCTTGAATTGAGCCTGGATCTTGAAGGCATGATGAGGAGAGACGCTCGTCGCCATCAATCAAAGGAAGCCAAGAACCGAAGAAGCCAGGGTCAGCCGAACCGGATTCTTCTGGTATCACATATGTAGCGGCCTGAGCCGGAACATCTACTTCGATAGAATCGCCTAGTGGCTCTCTGAACACACTCATCTCGATATCCCAATTCGATATTGCGTTGCAGGTGAAGCTATCAGGCAAGCAAGCACGAACGACTTCCTTACCTTCACCCACCTGTTCGGTGATGAGATTTGGCCCCGTCCTCGATGACATGCCAGAACCGGTTTGAACCAAAAACGACCCAAACTCCTCGCCCGAGTCCCATGGTGTTGAGCTATGTAAGACATGAACCATCTGGTCAAACGATGAGACTCCTGCATCCCAATCCAAATGGAACCACTCCTGAATTAGGAAACCACTCTGGTCTCTTTCCTCAAGGTGTTCGATAACCAAAGTTGCCTCTATACGCCCTGACCTTCCTTGCTCGTCGAACAATTCGGTGATGTTGACATTACCCGATATCCTGCGCCCCTCCAGAGGGTACTGGCAATCAGCACAACCGATTGATTCGATTGCCTCGACTTCCAGATTGAAAGTAGCTCTGGCACCAACTTGGAAGGAATCCAGGTTCAGTGAATCCATCGATGATCTTGATGAGAGAACGACATAACCGTCTATCGCCACTACCGGATCATTCTCCTGTTCGGGTTGATCCAACTTGAGTTCGACCCAAGAGGTGGCCAACAGGACACCTACTAGGCAAACCGCCTCGAGCCACCTGAACCTCCCGTCCATGGCTGGCCGAACCACTCAAGCATCATTTTCCTACCGCTAGAACGAACCTTTCTGAACGACTGTTAATTCAGCATCGTAAATCATGACTCAATTTTGATTGTCTGTAGGTTTGGTGATTGTCTTAATTCCAATTTGAAAAATTGCAACGGTGGCAAAAATGATTGCAGCAATCAATGCAATCATCGAACCACTACCCGTATCCAATTCTGCAGAGAAGTAAAGTCCACCCAAGACTGAACTCAAGCCAAAGGCCTGTGTCCAAATCAAACAAGAACGGAAGCTACGACTGACCAACTGTGCAGTAGCAGCAGGAGTGACCAGTAATGCTGTGACCAAAAGCGCCCCGACAACTTGCACCATACTGACTACCACTGCCGCGGTAATGACGCTGAACAAGAGCCCAATACCTCGAACGGGAATACCTTGGACTCTCGCAGATTGGGGATCGATAGTGATTGCCAGCAATCCAGAACGCATGGCGGCCAGCAATACAATTGATATTAGGCAAATCGTTACAATCAAATCAAGACTCTCTTCATCGATTAGCAGTAGATTGCCAAACAGATAACTCTCGACATCAGCGGTAATCCCAACTTCACCAATACGCAAGATGACAAGCCCCAGAGCCAACATACCCGTCAGAAATATTGCAATAGACGCGTCTCCCGTGAGTATTTCTCTAGATTGTAATTCATGGATTAGAACCGCTGATAATATACTGAACACCAGTGCATACCACAATGGAGAAGTAGCCCCTAATACAATACCAACTGCCACACCACCAAATGAAACATGAGCAAGACCATCTCCAATTAGTGCAAGATTTTGCACTAGAAGAAACGCACCCAGAAACCCTGCAACAATTGTGACTATCACCGCTGTAACCAGTGCACGTTGAAGCGAAACTACCGGACGACCATTAATCTCTTCTCCAAAGAAAAATGGGAAGGTTTCCCCGGGGATAATGGGTAAAAATAACTCGGAAAATGGGATTAAAATGTCCATTATAATGACGCCGATACCCATCATTACTCCTCCTTCAAATGGTTGTGTTGATGTGAATGCTCATCCCCATGTACATGTTCGATACCTCGTAAACTCGCAAGTTCCTCCAAATTAGGGAAAATATCCGTCAAACCATCGAATCGAATCGTCTCTTCTAAGAATATCATCCTGTGAACCGTTTGTCTCATTGCAGTCAAATCATGAGATACCATCAGAATCGTTTTGCCTTGTTCATGACAGAGTTTATCCAGCAGTTTGAGCAAAGAGTTACGAGCATCTCGATCGATTCCAACCAACGGCTCATCAAGCAAAATGAATTCAGCTTCCGAAGCCAATGCTCGGGCAATAACTGCACGCTGTCGTTGCCCACCTGATAGGCGACCTACATTGACATTCTCTACCTCTTCTAAGCCAACCATCTCAATTGCTTCGCTAACACGCCTACGACGTTCATCGTTTACCCTTCTGAACATGTTTTTGGTGTTCAAAGTGCCTAGTTGAACCAATTCGCGAACCGTGATTTGAACATGCTTTGGGAAATTTGATGCAGCTTGAGCGACCCAGCCGATTCTGCCATCTAGTTTCCTAGATAGAGGAGGGTAGCCATAGACTACTACGGCTCCAGTTTGGGACTTCAACACTCCAAGTATGGCCAAGAGGAGTGTAGACTTACCACTACCATTGGGGCCGACTACTCCGACGAACTCGCCCTTCTCAACAATCAAATCGATATCTTTGATGATTACCTTTCCAGAACGGCTGACTGACAAATTCTCTATTTCCAAGATAGGGGGTTCTTGCATTTTTTTATCTGTCGTTAGCGGTTGCAAAGCAAGCCCCCCGTATCCTTACCGTTCCATCAAGATGATAAAATCATCATTTCATGACATGTTTCAGGGAAGTTTTGCAAGGATAAACTCCCTGAACAGATAACCTATGCACAATGCAAACGCACCTGCAACGAAAAACATAGGTAGAATGTCAACCGCGTTAATGATTCCACCACCTCTATCCGCTTAATAGAAGGTTCAGGGTTGCAATCAGCATCCGATTCCAGAGACTAAATTGTCGAGATTCTTGTACATCAAAGACATGTAGTCATCGTTAGCATTGATTGGTGCCATTTCCATTGTGTATAGGTATTCGATGGTTACACCGGTCTCTTGCACAATGCTACCCACTGCTGAAGGATCTGTGTATTCTTCAACAAATAGAAC
>CAXFCF010000010.1:0-12984 GCA_964000875.1 uncultured Candidatus Poseidoniales archaeon | reverse complement strand
TCGTCGGGATTGCTGAAAGATGGGGGTTGTGTACTCATTATCCACAACAACAACGAGAGGGGGCGCACCTTGCAGACTCACTGGAGAAATCGAGGCTGGGCGACGAGAACCGTTGACACCATGCGACTCGGTGGTTGTGAGCGAATCACCTGCTTCACCGCTTGGAAACCTTCGCGATGGAGTCAAACAGAAGAGCACGGAAGAGTCTCATCGACCAACCAGATGGTACTAGATGGAGACTATCAAGTTGGCACCCTTGTTACTGCGAAGTTGCAAACCCAAGGACGCGGCCAGAGGAACCGTGAATGGATAACTCGTGACGGTGACTTCGCTGGATCTTGGAGAATCTCACCTAAGGAACTAGGTTTGAAGCCAGGTGTCGCTCAACTCCGTGCTTCAATCGCCGTACTAGATGCACTTGCAATGCTAGATCGAAAACCGCTTCCATCTTCCCACTGGAGTGAGTGTACATCGATGAATTCATCTGGATTCGGCTTGGCTTGGCCTAACGATTTGACATATAATGGGCGCAAGTTTGGCGGGCTGCTAATCGAGAGTCGGGATGATGGCTCGGAACTCAAGGCAGCTTTGGGAATAGGAATCGACATCGAACCTTGGCAAGGCAATCAAGAGTGGGGGAGTTTGGCCGATTGGAAAGAAGGAATTGAATTGAGACAATTCAAAGAGGCGCTTATGATAAGTATCGCATCAACCTTCGATCGGACAGTTCAGCAACTGAATAATCCTCATCTTGACGAATCATGTTGGATAGGATTGGCCGGCCACCTTTCCGCAGGTGCCATGGTGTCCTTAGAAGGAGAAACATTGCGTGTTCATGGAATTGGTTCGAATGGCGAACTACTCACCCACAAAGACGGAGTTTGCAAAGAGACATTGGACGCATTCGGTAAGCGATGGGTCTCATGATTGCTCAACTATGACGTCGATGTCTTCGTCGGGGCCGGGGTCGACTGATTTCCTCCAGACGCCCCAGACCAACAAGAACAGAGAGAAAGCCGGTGGTAAGAACTGGAACGGTATCTGGCGCTGTATGTCTACTGCAACAGAACAATCACCCTCACCCGATAGACCTAGAGTTACGCCTTTCTCACCATTGGCTGAAAGGGTAGCTGAAAATTCACCATTTTGAGATTCAGGGGTAAATGAGTCGACCTCTTCGCCCTGTGAGTTCTTCAGGCTGGCTCGAGTTATCGTGCAATTCGTAGAACCCTCTCCCCCGAGATTTGTGACTTCTATTGAAACTGTGTCGTCAGATCCTAGTATACCAGTGCTAATCATACGCACCGAAGTGTGTTCACCCGATTCCAAGGAAACGGTGTGTGGGAGAGCGAAGGAGTAGATACCGATGGCACCAATCAATCCAACGACGCCGACGATTATCGCTAAATCATAAGGAGCCACCTTCGCTCCCTCTCCTCCCCCTGCCATGGGAGTGCGAACTGGGAGGGGGAAATGAAGCATAGGGTCTCAATTGCTCCACATCAATCAAGAAAGGTGTTTTCTAGAATAGCGGGTTTTTGTCAAACTGGCACTCTATCTGAGTTAAATTGTACAAATGAATCCTAATTGGAGTAAATAATGCTCATATGATTATCTTGTCGCAGATAATTTGTTCGCCTCTATCTCAATGATTAAAGGCGGCTCGCGCTCGCGAGACACCCTTGAGGTGTGTTGTTCGTGCAGGTGTTGAACGAACGTCGAGAGACGATTGAAGTGGATAGTGCTAAGATGGAAGGGAAGTTGACGATGGAGGAATTCGCTCAACGATCTAGGGAGAGAGCTGACAGTTACATCAGATACCACATCGATACCGCTGAGACTGACGACAAGCAAGCTCTGCCTAACCGATTCCTAGTCAAGGTCGGAAAAGTTGGACTAGCCAAGTTCATCCTAACTGAGTTATTCCAATACTGGGGTAAGTGGGATGTCATAACTTCGAGACCTTGCACATACGGAGTTTTTTCCGGACCAGTGGGTGGCTTCTCACCTAGACCAGCCCTATGTGTAGGTTGTCTTCGTTGCACAATACAACACCCTGACTTCGTTACTGTTGAACATAACCCTGCAAGAAATTCCCTAGGTGACTCTTACATGACTCCGAAGTTAGTCTCGACCATCGACGAGGAAGCTCGCAAGGGAACAGTACCTGTCCGAGGCCAAGGATACAGAGGTAGATTCGGCGGCCCCGGATGGGATCAAATGTTTACCGACATGTCAGAAATCGTTCGCCCTAGCAGGGATGGAATCCACGGTCGTGAGTTGATTTCTACAGTTGTCGACATCGGTTCCAAACCAATGCGACTCTCATTCGACTCAGATGGTTCATTGGTTGGCGAAGTACCCAAGATGCTAAGCTGTGAACTACCTTTCATGCTCGGGCCATTGGGCTCAGATACAATGACTGCAAAGGTTGCTAAGATTTGGAAAGATACTGCCGAACAAGTCGACACACTAGCATTCCTTCCCATCGATATGGTATCCTCGTTAGGATTGGCATCACCGAATGTCGTCCCAATCTTAGATGAGTCTGGTTCCATGGAATATCTGGGAGAATCTTCAGGAACCAGAATGGTAGAAATGCGGACATGGAACCCCGCCTCTTTCGATTCAATATCCAAGTCTCACCCAGGCCTTATTGTCTCGGCAAGGCTTCCTTTCCAAGGCAATTGGAAGAATACGATGATGGAGATGGTAGAAGCACAAGTACCCGTGATTCATTTTCAAGCAGATGGCCACGGCTACTCGGATGATGGTTCATTCGTAATGGATCTCATGATGGAGGCTCACAACTCGCTCATCGAAGCAGGTAACAGAGATAAAGTCACTTTCCTACTAACTGGTGGTGTAGTGGCAGCAGATCACCTGCCCAAGGCAATCATCTGCGGCCTCGATGCTGTGGTTCTCGACCTACCTCTTATCGTTGCGATTCAAGGTCGCCTGAATGGTAATCTAAGAACTGGAGACTACACAACAAAATTCCCACGTAAGATGAAACATGAATGGGCGGTACAGCGACTAGTCAACCTCTCCGCTTCGTGGAGAGATCAACTACTCGAAATCCTAGGCGCAATGGGAATCAGAGAGGTTCGGCGCCTGAGAGGAGAGATGGGTCGAGCGATGTGGTGCGGCCACCTTGAGGAAGAGGCATTCGCAGACATCGAAGGATTCGTAGGAGGTGATGCCTGATGGCAATGAGTAAGGAACCACAGAAACCATGCCCAGATTTGTTGCACAAGACGACTCACCTGATGCAGGATGGTATGAATGCCCGCGCCTTTGGCGAGTATGTCACACCCGAAGCTCTCGGGGATGCCCGCTGGACTGATGAGTTGATTCTCTCAACCTGGTACATGGCCGAAACCGGCAAAGTTCCTGAAGGCATGAACTACAAGACTGGAAAGAGCGGTGGTGGCTTCGACAAACTCGAATTCAAGTTCTTGAATGAAGACAATTGGCTACCACATGATGACTCCATTACAACCGACCTGCCTTTGAACAGGAGGGGAGACGAGCGAGCCAAGTTGACAACTTCAATCCCCATCTATGGCGGCGGTATGTCCTATGGTTCTGTATCGGTTAATGTGATGATGTCACGCGCACTGAACGCCAAGAAGTGGAAGACATACATGTCCACAGGTGAGGGTGGTTACCCCGAAGAGTTGTACGAGTGCAGAGATCATGTAATCACCCAAGTTGCCACTGGTTACTTTGGTGTCGAGGAGAGGTCGATACAGGCCGCACCCATTGTCGAGTTCAAGTACGCACAAGGAGCAAAACCGGGACTAGGTGGCCACCTATTAGCCAGTAAGGCAGGAGAAGAAGTAGCCAAGATGAGAGGGAGTGTGCCGTTCGTTAGTCTATTCAGTCCGTTCCCATTCCATTCAACTTACTCGGTCGAAGACCACTCAAAGCACATAGACTGGATTCAGACGATTAACCCGGACGCCCTAATTTCGGTCAAGGTCAGTACTCCCCATGATGTCGACATGGTAGCAGTAGGGTCATTCTACGCAGGCGCTCACATAATCCACCTCGACGGGGCGTTCGGTGGCACAGGTGCCGCACCAGAGATTGCGAAGAAGAACATCGCCATGCCAATCGAGTTGGCCATACCTAAGGTACACAAGTTCCTAATCAAGGAGGGGATTCGTGACAAAGTCACCCTAATCGCCAGCGGTGGCGTGCGAACTGCCGATGACATAGCCAAAGCAATCGCCCTTGGAGCAGACGGTTGTGTCCTAGGAACAAGCGACTTGGTCGCCATGGGTTGCACAAGGTGCTCTAACTGCGAGGGTGGACCATCAGGCAGGGGTTGCCCTTGGGGCCTGACTACCACCGATGTAGAACTTCAGGAGTGGGTTCAACAAGACTGGGGTATGATGCGCCTAGACAACTACTACACTGCTCTACAGTGGAGACTCAGGGACATCCTACGTCAACTCGGACTTACGGATGTCAAGGAATTGGTAGGCAGAGTAGATCTCCTCAAGTACATCGGAGGTGAGTAATGATGGATTGGCCTGACAAAGTAATTGAATCTCGAAAATTGATGAACTCGTTTTTGCCCAAGTTCGAGATGAATGAGGACGACGCTGCTGAAGGAGGCTGCGGTGTCGTCGGACTAGCCTGTGAGATACCTGTGGCTGGTCGCCATCTATTCGACTCCTTAGAACAAATGAGGAATCGCGGAAACGGTAAGGGAGGGGGTGTCGCAATGGTCGGCCTAGACGCCTCACATTTTGGGGTATCAGAAGAGATTCTCAAGAACGATTACCTCTATGCCGTGGCATATCAAGACACCTCTGTACGTAAGCAAGTCGAAGCGGACTTCATACACTGCTCGTTTGAAGTCGACCATGTTCACGAAGTGCCTATGATCGATGACTGGAGAGAGTTACCCAATCTAGAGGTGCGACCCCCAGATGTTGTCTGTTACTTCATGCGCCCAAAGCCAGGTGCAGTGGAAGCATTTCAGGAAGAGTCAGGACTTTCCGACTCTGATTTCCCCGACAGGAACGCTCTCATCGATGAGATGGTATTCCAGAATACTCACAAACTGAACGTTGAATTCTACGCCAAGGACCAGCGAGCTGATGCGTTTGTGCTCAGCCATGGCAAAAATCTGTTGATCCTAAAGATTGTAGGTTACGCTGAAGATGTCATTCGATACTATAGACTAGATGACACAACTGCTCATGTCTGGATTGGACATCACCGCTACCCCACTCGTGGAAGGGTTACACACCCTGGTGGAGCCCATCCATTTGGACAGGGAATAGATGTCGCACTGGTGCACAACGGCGACTTCTCCAACTATGTATCAGTCAAGGACTACTTGGGTCAGCGAGGAATGGAACCACTATTCTTCACCGACACTGAAGTGGCAGCGCTTGGATTCGACCTACACTCCCGTGTCTACGGCTACCCACTTGAGTATGTAATCGAGAGCCTCGCCCCTACTGGTGAGCTCGATTTCGTCATGCTACCTAGCGAAAAGCAGGAGATATACGAGGCGATACAGAAGACACATGTTCATGGCTCACCTGATGGACCATGGTTCTTCATCATAGCAAAGCGAGAAGGAGAAAACCACCAATTGGTTGGAATTACCGACACTAGTATGCTGAGGCCACAGGTCTTCTCCTACCAAAGAGGAGAGGTAGCAATCGCTTTCTGTGGTTCAGAGAAGCAGGTAATCGATGCTGTCCTAGATAGCTTATCCGCGGAAGACCCTAGATTCTGGCGTCGATGCGATGAGTATTGGAACGCAAGAGGTGGATCATACACCGATGGTGGATCGTTCATCTTCGACGTCGCTCCGAAGGATGATGGATCATTTGAATTGGTAATGACCGACAAGTTCGGAGGTGTCGTCGACACTCACCCTGAAGGCGAATGGCGAGTATCCGACGCGGCTATGACTTCTGGCATGGAATGGCCAAGTGAGTGGTCACTTACTTCATGCTTTGAAGCGATAACTGAGTATCTCCCCCTGTGTGACTTCCCGGCTGCTCGAGCTATTCTCTCTGAGATTTCCAGCCATGCTAACGAAAACTCCCGGAGGGAAGCGATTGATCTGTTGAACCTTCTACTCAACCGTAGATACAACACTGGCATGATGCGCCGCAGTCGTTGGTTAGATTTGGTCGAAGACAAAATCATGGAGATTCTCGGCCATGCTGGAGTCAATCCTTGCTCTGAATTTGCAGGACAGAGGACATTAGGCCACAGGCCAACTCCGGAATCAGAAGAGCAGGCATTTGTCGTCGATTCTAGACCATATCCTATCGAAGGTGTAGAGTCTCTGGCTCGCGAGTTGGTCGCGCTCTATTCTCTTGGTTGGAAAAATTTCGTAGTAACCAACTGCCGAGGACATCGATTCATCGGCAATGGGTTCGGCATGGGCACAGATAATGTCACCATCGAGGTATATGGTAGCGTTGGAGACTACCTTGCTAGCGGCTCCGACGGCATGAAGGTCATTATGCACGGAAACGCACAGGATCAAGTAGCTCAGATCTACAAGAGCGGCACCCTAGTAATCCATGGAGATGTAGGCCAGTGCTATGGATATGGATCTAAGGGTGGCAAGATGTTCGTCCTTGGTAACGCTGCTGGACGACCAATGATCAACTCGGTGGGGTCACCGAAACTTGTCATTAATGGCACAGCTCTCGACTACCTCGCTGAATCGTTCATGGCTGGAGATCCACTGGAAGGTGGCGGATTCGTAGTCATCAATGGACTGAAGTTCGATGAATCCGGGGGCATGGAGCAACTTGAAACCCCTTACCCAGGAGGAAATTTGTTCAGCCTCTCCAGTGGCGGTGCGATATATGTTAGAGACCCACACAAGGCGCTCTCTGACTCACAATTGAACGGAGGTGCTTTCACCGACTTAACCGAGGAAGACTGGGCAATCGTGCAGCCTCTATTGATGGAGAACGAGGAACACTTCGGCATCCCGATGGCTAGGCTACTTACTGTCGAAGGAGAATTACTACCTCCGCAACAGGTCTATCGCAAGATTATCCCGCTCAAGAACAAGGCTCTGAGCGTCGAGGACGCTTGGGCTGGAAAGCACGACTGAGATTACTCTGAGTAGATTCTCTCTCTAACCAAGCGTAACTTGCCAGATGAGGTTAAACTAGTAACTCCTGAAGGCTCTCCTGATAGCCACTCGCGAATTTTTTCGTAATCCTTCAATGCAACCTTGATGATTGCACTACCAGATCTAAAATCGTACATCTTGTACCATGCCCCATCTGGAATCTCAGCAACAAGGAGCGCATCGAGAGAATCTCGACTCGGTATCTGTTCGGGCAAACTGAGGCCTAGGTAGCGGTGCTTGCCGCGAGCTGCCTTCCTTAGTTTGGGCATGACAAAGCCTCATAGCACATCGGACTTAACAAGAGTGGCTACCTCCTAAGGTTTGAATTCACATGGAAGAGTCTGGAGACCAAGGGTTGCTAACGGTAAAACCGTTCCAACTAAAGCAACTCCTAGCTACCTTGACTTCACCCCGTACAATACCCCATGTGGCACTTCTTGTGATACTGTCTAGTGCCCTATACTTAGTTTCAACAAGTTTGGGTAGCAGATACGCGGGGGCTGTGGGTTTCACCTCACTAGCGGCAGGTTATGTGATAACTGCCCTAATGACTCGATTTGAGGCCATCAGGGAGAACCTCAAACTACCTACATGGGGTGAGGTTGAGGTGAGTAATTTCCTTCTTTCCTGCCTCAGGGCTCTGGCTATTCCACTGACCCTAACCGCACTAATTTCAACATTACTAGCTATAACTTTGAATGAGCAAGTAAGTGAGTGGTTACCCGCTGCACTGGCAGCCATGTTCATCCTCTGGTCGTTCGGACAATCGATATCTTTCACTTCCGGCACCTCAGGTTGGTTGGCGGGTTTTGAAGCCGTTAGTAGCAGTGAATCAAGGGATTCATGGTTAGGTGGGAAACCGTTGATGGAAGTGGCTGTAACACTGATTTTGGCCATAGGCCTCTCATTCTTCTTCAGTTCTGGATTCACTAGCGATTCAAGCGC
Organism: uncultured Candidatus Poseidoniales archaeon; assembly: GCA_964000875.1. GTDB lineage: Archaea > Thermoplasmatota > Poseidoniia > Poseidoniales > Thalassarchaeaceae > MGIIb-Q1. The sequence goes on along the minus strand of CAXFCF010000010.1, from coordinate 4,907 downwards.
GGTTTGGTTGGCATTCCCTGTCTGCGCCTCAATACCAGTCGTAGTTGTATTTTGGTTAACAAGAGAACTTAGAGAGGAAGCTTCCACCAGTCGCGGTGGGGTTTGGTTCTCCACAGCATACGGAACCTTCGCGTTCGCATTCGTTGTGTGGCACCTTTCGAGTGCTTGGAGGAGGTTCTTCAATGAACCATCACCATTAGGAATGGCACTAGAAGAGGTCTTTCTCATGGTGGTGACAGTTCTGATGGCAATTTGGACACTATCTAGCCGAAGTGTCAGTAGAGGTGGTAAGACATTCACTGACGAGAACGCTCTGTATTGGGGTCTCGCTTTCGGATTCGCATACGCCGGCTCTATCGCCATGATCACTAGCTATGCAGACAACGTTTCGGAGGATGCAAACATGGCAACCACAATGGCGATTGGGCATCTTTTGACTGCACTCGGTCTGCTCGTCCTCTATCCTAGGGCGCTGAAGGGACACCTGAGAACGATTTCTGAATGATGCGTCAAAGGCCACTCATCACAGCCACGACACGCATCTTGTCATCTAAATCATCAGAATGACGGGCGCCTAGGATGACCTGAGCATCTTCCGATAACCCTCTAGTGAAAGCATCTGCAACCTGCTCCATTTGGTAGACTGTCATTTTACGACCCCCCTCTAACTGTATCAAGCATCCTTGGGCTCCGACAACTTCCAACGAGGCCAAAGGAGCAGAGAGCGCCGACAGGAACAATGCTTCGGGATCGTTCGGATCTCCTTCGGCAACAACCATAGTGGCTGCACCTCGACGAGTTACTATTGACTTCAGATCCATCAAATCGAGATTTATCAGGCCGACCTTACCCAAAGTCAGTATCAACCCCTGTACCAACTCCTCAACCCAAGAGCCCGTGTTGTTCCAATCAACCCCTCTGGATCTTGCCTGCCATGCCAGACGGTCGAGGCTGACCTTGATTGTGACATCCGATGAATCCTCGAGGAGGTTCATTGCAGGAGCTGCGATTTCTCGCCGAACAACTTGGTTCTCGAAAGGGATTGAAGCGATTGAGATTACGAGTGCTCCGCTGCGCTTGGCTTGTTTGGCAAGTGCAGGAGCAGCGCCACTCCCTACGCCTCCACCCAAACCTGCCAGAAGGACTACCAGTTCGACTGGTTCAAGTATCCTCTCCATAATTGCAGTTGACTTCATGTAGTGCGATGCGGCTAGTTCCGGAAGGGCTGCACAACCATCCTCAGAGTCTTCACCAAGAGGTAAGCAGTGCGCATTCCTGGAGTCGGAGAACGATGACTCATCGGCGTCAACCAACAGGAGATCCGAATGATCTGAGCACGCCAAGTGAGCTCGGCGAGCCCATGTGGAACCTAGTCCCCCGACACCGGCTATGAGTAAACTACCATCATGCACAAAGGCTCGAGGAATCGTTAGGCCGTTGAGGTTTGGGGTTCAATTCAGTCGTAGGAAGCGTAGCGCTGGTACCGCCTTCTCTCATCCCTAGCCCATGCATTATCCGGTTCTATCTCAAGCACTCTCGAGTAGTACTCTACTGCGACTTCAAAATCGGAGAGATACTTTCCATTGAGGTGGCCAAGATTGCTCAATACAGGGACGCACTCTGGGTCTTCATCGAGCATCGACAAAAGCAATTCCTCGGCCGCTGTCAAGTCATATCCCTCCATCAAACTCTCAGCCTCGTCGAGGCGGTTGATTTGCGAGTCTGTCAAGTCGTATACGTTAGCCCATCCCCTGCCTGCCAATACGCGACCTCCGGGTGACGGTATCACGAGATGTTATTCAGTTCTTCTACAGTCCTGCAGCATGGCTGCTCATAGTTACTCGGCGACTCGTCGGAAACGCAACACTGAGTCGCATTCGGGACTAGTCGAACAGCAAACGATTATTAGACCTAGATTGGTCGGCCGCGACATCAAAGGGAGAGGGTAACTTGGGAGCAAGTAACAGGGCCATCAGAATGGTCGCCGTACTCGCTATCTCGATGTTGCTCCTAGCCGGTGAGACCATTGCCCGAGAGGAGGGTATTACTGGTGATGAAGCGGAAGGTGGCACCGATGTTGCCAAGAGCGGTTGCACCTGCCACACTAACAATGAGATCGCCCCCACTGACAGTGTCACTCTAATCCTTGACAAGGTTCCATTCGGATATGAGCCTGGCTCATCCTATGAGATGATGATTCAACTCATCGGTGGACCTGATATTGACACTCATCACGCCACAGGAGGATTCTCGCTAAGAGTCTCGGCTGGCTCACTCGCCGCTGCGCCCGGTTTCGAGACATTGGTTCAAAACGGAGACGATGAGACAACCCTCACTCACACCAAGGCTGGCTCTAACACTGAGGACAGAATCTGGTCATTGGTGTGGACTGCTCCTGACGCAGGAACGGAAGAGGTCGACTTCTGGCTAGCAGGTAACGCCGTGGATGGCAATGCAGCACCAATGGCACCTGATGCCTACAACCGACTATCATTCTCCCTCAAGGAAGGATTCGATAAGGAAGGTAGCACCAGAGCAATATTCGTCGGCGATGGCAATGTTCAGGCTCCCGAATCAGGTACTGGTGAAATCGACCTACACAGCATGGGAGCTCCGTTCCGTGCCCACTGGCTAGGCCTTCTGGGGTTCGGTGCCGTAATCAGTGTAATCATATTCTGCGGATTTTTCCTTCGGTATGGTTTCAGCCGGCACTATGTTGGTCGAAGCAACCTTCTGAGATTGAGAATTAAGACCTTGAAGCGAGGTGACCAGTTTTGAATGCCCACAGGATTTCTTTGTTCACTGGAGGTGTTCCTAAATGAAGCAGGATATGGTTACCAAATTGCTCAAGGAAGTCGCTTCCGGAAAAGTCTCCATAAAGGACGCCAGAGAGGCTTTGGAAGGTACTTCTCTCGACGAAGAGACATACCAATCAGCTGTCGACCACGGAGTATTCAATGAAGTGGAGCCAGGGTCCATAGTACGTGCCTCCCTAGCACCTAGCGGCTCTTCGGCTCTTGTCTTACTCTCCTTTGTATGGGGATTAGGTTGGACTCTCTACTGGGCTGGATCTATGACTTACGGACTATTCAACGGCTGGGATCAACAGCAACTCGCATACCACATGGCAATGACATTCGTCACCCTCATCATAATGGGCATCATCTACCTGAAGTGGGTAATGCCTGATGTCGTCATAGTAAAGCACAGGCGAAACAAGTTCATCGGACCAAAGGATTCCGAAGGGTGGTATCAGTACGAGGTGTGACCATGGGTAGGCAATTCCGTCTTCGACCTTCGCCCTTGAACGATGATACCACAGGTGGCGAAGGAGGGCATGACTTCGACCGACGTAGATTCATGCGTTACTCGTTCAATTCGGCAGCCGGATTAATCACAATGGCATCCCTAGGATCGATAGGCTTCGCTTCCTTGCTGATGGGCACTACCGAAGGAGGAGGTACTGACAACGCAATCAGGTTCTGGGTCCCTAAGGGGCAAGAGAGTAGCGTCTGGTACGGCACTAGCCACTTGGAGCCTATGACACAATCTTCCTACGCAGCTGAGGCTGCGAAAAGTTCGACTGGCATGGCCGGAGCACAAGGCGTCTGGGGGGGACTACCAGTAAATGTCGTATATGTGCCACATGAAGAGAACAAGGGAACTCCGACTTCCACTGGCCAACCCCGATTCCAATTCGCAGATGGCGTAGACCAAACAGGGGCTGTAGTCGGATACGGTGGTGAAATTGAGGAAGACCCCAAGTGGAGCGTTCTAAAGATTCACGACAACATCATCGTCATCTTCTCCCGTTGCCCCCATCTATGTTGCATCCCTGGATGGCAGTTGGTAGCCAACGACTTCACCGCCGACACATGGCTACCAGGTGGAGTTGATGCAGGCGGGAACAAACTGTTCTGTATATGCCACTCCAGCAGATACGACCCGACTATCATAGAGAAGAACCAGAATATCAATCGAAACGATGGTTCGCTAGCCAAATACTACGGCATTAAGAGGACTGGTGGACCAGCACCCGTAGGTATGCCATTGATTCCATTCAAAGTCAACAACGATGTGATTGAAGCGATTGACTTCGAAGCCGAGGGTGTGACGGAGATTCTAGACTGGTACACTTTCTGTGATTGATGAGGTGATGAAATATGATGCTACAATTCTGGTTCCTTTGGCTCTTCATCATCCTAATCACGGTGATAGTCGCTTTCACTTTGAGGAAGGAGAATGAAGAGATTCCTCGTAAGGACATTCTCCGCGCTGTAGAGTCCTCTGGGAAGATGGGTATGGCTGAGAAGTTGTTTTTGTGGACATTCTCATGGTTGGATACTAGATTCAGAATCCAAGATTATTGGGCAATGAGCCGTGATGCATACCACTCTATGCACAGGCAGATGCCCCTGACCCATGCCGAGAAGTACAAGTTGAGGATTATCTGGTACTGGTATCCACTATACTGTCTTGGAGGGATCTCTTTCCTCGCATTCATCATCCTGGTAATCACAGGTACGATTCTAGGGATTTACTATGTCCCCGGAGGTGATGGAGACTTGAGTCCTGCTTATGGTAGCATGCAGTTCATCATGACCCAACTACCGTTCGGCTACATCATCAGGTCGATTCACCACTGGACAACCCACTTCATGGTCGCCGCTGTTTTCCTACACATGTGTAGGGTGTACTTCACCGGCGCATACAGGAATCCAAGAGAGCTCAACTGGTTGATTGGCGTGGGTTTGATGTTCTTCACTATCTTCTTCGGATACTCAGGCTACTTACTGCCTTGGGACGCACTCGCCTTTGGCGCTGCTACAATCGGAATCAACATGGCGAAGGCTACTCCGCTCATTGGTGAATGGGTAGCGATCCTAATGTTCGGAGGTACTAGCCTA